>CAYWBX010000573.1:0-2900 GCA_964456015.1 uncultured Hyphomicrobiaceae bacterium
CAATCGACAATATATCCAAAAACTACCCTCTAAACATCTTACGTCCGATGCGCTGGCCCTTGCTGCGCACTCCGAACGACCCGAACGACGACAGCTTCACGCCCTCGCCCTTGGCGAGAGTGCTCGAAATTTCGCCAAGTACGAGTTCGACGAGCTCCTGCGACTCATTGCGCGGTAATCCGATTTTTCGAACCACCGCCTCGGCCAGATCGGCCCGCGTCAACGTCTTGCCGCCCATTGTGTTACGCCTCCCCAAGCACTTGTGACATGCTAACCGGGCGACCGCGGGTGGTCAATCTGACCACAGACACAACGCCATGAATTTCCTATGATAAAATTCACACACTGCGGACAGGCTAGGTGAAGCTACCAGCGGGCGAGAACGGCACCCCACGTGAAGCCGCCGCCCATCGCCTCCATCAGGACGAGGCTGCCTTCATGCACCCGATGATCCTCGAAAGCCTGATTGAGCGCCAAGGGAATGGAGGCGGCCGACGTGTTGCCGTGCTTGCTCAGCGTTATGACGATCTTCTCTTTGCTGACGTTGAGCTTCTTGGCGATGCCATCGAGGATGCGCTGGTTTGCCTGATGCGGGACATAGAGGTCGATCTCATCGGCGGCGTATCCCGTTGCGACCAACGTCTCCTCGATCACCCCGGAAATCTTCTGCACGGCGTGGCGGAAGACCTCCCGACCGTTCATGCGCAGGTGCCCCGTGGTCTTGGTCGAGCCCGGGCCCCCATCGACATAGAGCAGATCCTCGAAGCGGCCATCGGACCGTATCGTCGTCGATAGGATGCCGCGATCCTCTCGGGTGCCATGCTGCGGCTGCGCCTCGAGCACGACGGCGCCGGCGCCGTCGCCGAACAGAACGCAGGTGGTCCGGTCAGACCAATCGAGAATGCGCGAAAATGTCTCGGCCCCGATCACGAGGGCGCGTTTGAACTGGCCGGTCTTCAGGAAATTGTCGGCCGTCGTCAACGCGTAAACGAAACCTGAGCAGACCGCCTGGATGTCAAATGCCGCGCCCTTAGTGACCCCGAGCATCGACTGTATCCTGACGGCAGTCGCCGGAAACGTCCGATCCGGCGTCGCGGTGGCGCAGATGACGAGATCGATGTCGATGGGATCGATGCCGGCGCGCACGAGCGCCTGCTTCGCCGCGGCGATCCCGAGGTCGCTCGTCAACTCGCCGTCGGCTGCGATGTGACGCTGCTTGATGCCGGTGCGCTCCGTGATCCACTCGTCCGTCGTATCGACGAGCCGGGCCATGTCAGCATTCGTCATGATCCGCTGCGGCAGGTAGGCGCCGACACCCCGAAACACCGATCGATTGACCGCCACGTGCTTACCTCATCCTCTCGCTGCTGCCATCGGTCTTGCCGACGGGGGGCTGGGACCCATCCTGGCCTGGCGGGGCCGCTCCAATGAGCTTCAGCCGGTCGCCAAAAGCCGCAATATCGGCGGTCAGTCGCTCCTTGATCCGGCTTGCCGCCATCTCGTAGCCGAGATTGACTGCGGTCGCAAAACCCAATGCGTCGGTGCCCCCGTGGCTCTTGATCGCAATGCCGTTGAGGCCGAGAAACGGCCCGCCATTGAGCCGCCGGGGATCCATTCGCTCCCTCAGGATCCGGAACCCCCCTCGCGCCAGCAAGGCGCCGGCCTTCGTGAAGACGCTGGTCGCCATCGCTTCCTTCAGGTAGGTCGCGATCTGCCTTGCCGTACCTTCGGCCGTCTTCAAGGCGATGTTGCCGGCGAAGCCCTCGACCACCACCACGTCGACGACGCCCTGCCCGATCTGATCGCCTTCGACAAAACCGCGGTAGTCGAGGGGCAATCCGAGATTTCCCGACTTGAGCAGGGCATGCGCCTCCTTGACCTCCTCGTTGCCTTTGATTTCTTCCGATCCGACGTTGAGCAGGCCAACCGTCGGCCGCTCGACCTGGAGGCGCACGCGCGCCATCGCCGCCCCCATGAGCGCGAACTCGATAAGCTGGCGGGCGGTCGCGCCGATGTTCGAGCCGACGTCGAGGACGATCGAAGGCCGATTGATTGTCGGCCATTGCGCGGCGAGCGCCGGCCGCTCGATGCCCTCGATGGGCCGTAAAACGAGCCGGGAGATCGCCATCAGTGCGCCCGTGTTGCCGGCCGAAATGGCTGCGGTCGCCTCGCCCAATTTCACCGCCTCCAGCGCCAGCCACATGCTCGATCCCTTGCCGCGCCTGAGCGCCTGGCTCGGTTTGTCGTCCATGCCGATGGCGAGCTCGGTGTGTTCAATGCGCGAGGCCTTCGCGAGAGCCGGGTGGGCCGCCAGCAGCGGCTCGATCCGGGCCCTGTCGCCGCAGAGGACGAACGACAGATCCGGGTGTCGGGCAAGCGCCTGCGCGGCGCCCGGGATCACAACTTCGGGCCCGTGGTCTCCACCCATGGCGTCGAGTGCTAGCGTTGTCGGCGCTGCCATCCGAAACGAGATTCCCGAAAATTGTGAGCGCGAGCCGAGCGGGCCCCCGCGTCCACCCCCGTTGCGATCGCCGGAACATAGCGGTTTCGGACTTCAAGACAATCGGAAAGAGCCGGCGAGCGCGCGCTCCCGGAATGCGCGCTCCGAGGAGCCGGCGGCCCGTCATTGCTGACCGTTCGGCCAAGCCTTCTTGAGGGCGGCGAGCTTCGCGAAGGGGCTTGCCCGGTCGACCGGCCGCGACGGTCCGTCCTCGACGTCGCCCGACCATTCGAGGCTTATTCCCTCGATGCGCGGGTAGGGATCAAGGCCGCTCGCGATCTCCTCATAGACGACACGCCCAACGTCGATCGCCCCGTTCTCGATGCTTTCGAGGTTCTCGGCCTCGAACGGATCCACGATCTCGTCCCGGCCGACCGGGCGTGATGCGCTCGACGGGGGG
>CAYWBX010000574.1:0-2899 GCA_964456015.1 uncultured Hyphomicrobiaceae bacterium
GGACCTCCAAGCCGCGCCGGCGGCGTCAATGAGAGGACGGGCGGCGGCTGGCGCCAGCTATGCGCACCCGACGACAGGCCGAGGGCACCGTCGGGCTCGACCACCGGACCGCGCAGGGCCGCCGCCTGCGCAGGTGCGCCGTCTGGCTCCGCGGCGCTCCCGGCGCCCGGCCCTGCTGGCGGAGCCGGGCTCTGCCCAGCGACGGCGGCCGCGCTCTCCGCAGGCTTCTTGTTGGCCTCGGATCTTGCCGCCGCCTTGCCGGCAGCGGCGGCCGCGGCCGCATGCGCCCGGATATCGCGGTCGGTCGGACCCCAATCGGCAAGGAGTTCGACGCCTCCCGCCTTCTCCGTGAGGAACGCCGCGACATCAAGCGCGTTGGCGCGCCCGTGCTCACTCATCCGATTGTTCTTGCGCCCGTAGGCCGCGCGGCAGGAGTAGGCGCTCATGACCTCGATGCGGATCACCGGCGCACCGAGCAACTCGCGGGCGGCCGGCTGGACATCGGATTTGACCCAGCGATCGAGGGCGGCAGCGAGCTCGCATGTGACGGTCGCAGGCGTCGACAGTGTGACCTGCGGGTTGCGTCCGACGCTGATGAGCATGACCGGAGCCGGAGCGCCGCATTCCCCTTCCCGGATCGGCTCGACGGGAACAGCCACGACGTCGGAACCCGCAAGCACGGCGGCGCAGGCCTCGCGCGCGGCCTTGACATCCGCCTCCGGCCAGGTCGGCTGAGCCTGGGATGGACTTTTCTCAAGAAGTCGTGGCCATTGTCCTGACTGCGGGCCAGCTGGCTGCGGCGTCGGACTGACCGCCGCTGGTGCGCCCGCATCGGGCCTGATCGCCGCATTGGCCACTGGCGTCGAAAGCTTCTGCGCGTCCTTCGCCACCGCCGGAGCCGCTGCTGCCAACGCCATCAAAATCGTGTAGCAGCGCCACGGCGTCCGGACCATCGTTGTCTCTTCGGGCTCGATTGTCGGGGGGCCGCGAATCTGTGCGTATTCTGCCGAATTCGCGACCGGCTGTACAGGGTGGCTCGGACTTAACCCGACCACTTGGCCCGCAACAAGGCAGACCTGACGCGGTGTGGACAGAACAGAACAACCTGTGGACGGCAACGGGTGAAGCCGCATCAGCGGAGTTGATGGCGTGAGCGCGTGTGACGGGGCAGACGGAAAGGCGCTGCGCATTGAGCGACGGGGCGCAGCAGGGTTGCTGACGCTCGATCGGCCGGCGGAGCTCAACGCCATTTGCGGCGACATGCGGCGGGGATTGATCAAGGCGCTCGCCGGCTTCGGGCGGGACCCAGGTGTTTATGCCGTAGTGCTGCGCTCGGCTGTCGCCGGTGTGTTCTCGATCGGGAGCGACCTGAGCGAGCTGCTGGTCGCGGCGACCGCGGACCTGGCGGCGGCTCGGCGCGCCGTCGCGGAGACATGTGTGCTCTGCTGGACCGTCGAGTGCTTTTCAAAGCCGACGGTGTCGCTCCTCGAGGGCCGCGCCACGGGCGCAGGAACCGGTATCGCCCTCTATGGAACGCATCGCGTGGCAGGGGAGCACTATCGCTTCTCCCTGCCCGCCACCCGCATCGGATACTTCCCGGACGCCGGTCTTGCGCGCGCCTTGGCTGCGATGCCGGATGGCATCGGCCTCTATCTGGCGCTGACGGGCCGCGAAATAGGCCGCGCCGATGCGTTGGCGCTCGGGCTCGTCACGCACTGCATTGCTTGCGAGCGTTTCGGCGAGATCGAGGCCGCGCTCGCCGACGCCGAGCCCGTCGACCCTGTGCTTGACGACCGCCATGAGGACCCGGGACCAGCTCAGCTCCTCGAAGAAGCCGCGAGGATAAGACGCTATTTCGCCGCACCGACGCTTGCCGACTGCATCGCGAGGCTGAAGTCGCCCGAAGCCGGCGACCGGGCGTTCGCCGAGCAGACGCTCAGGGCGCTGGCCGAACGCTCGCCAATGGCGCTCGCTGTCACCGAGCGTTTGATCCGGCGCGCCGCATCCCTCGATATTCAGGCGACGCTGCGTCTCGACTATCGGATTGGCTCTCGGCTCATCGAGCACCCCGATTTCGGCGCGGGCGTTCGCGCCCTTGTGGTCGAATTGGCTGGCAGCCCGAGTTGGTCGCCGGCGCGGATCGAAGATGTGATGAGCGCGAGCGTCGAGCGGTTTTTCATGCCGAGGCCCGACGGCGAGCTTGCGCTTCCCGACCGCGCGGCCATGCAGGCGCCGCGCGCGTGAGCGCGCGAACTCGTCGCAGGCGCCTCAAATCAATCCTGCCAAAAGGTTAAACCGCAAAAGCACGCCAATCTCCTAATGTTCTGTTCAGTATGTCCTTTAGGGTAAGATTTAATTTCCGGTGTTACCGTCCTGCCATGACCCGCGGAAAACAAGCGGGCGAGCGTCGAACGATGAAAGAGGCAGGACCACCATGAGTGTCGCATTGGATCTTCGCGCGCGCGCGCCGGCACCCGCGCCGCAACCCGTCAAGGACGAGGCCTTTCGCAACGAGTACATGCAAGGCCTGCGCCTGATCGAGCGGCTGCGCCGCCTGCTCCTCGTTGTCATCAAGGATGAGTTCGACCGCCACGGCGGGGCCGAGCTCAACAGCGTGCAGGCGCTCTTGCTCTACAACATCGGGGACAGCGAGCTCACCGCCGGTGAGCTCAAGACCCGGGGCTACTATCTGGGCTCGAACGTCTCCTACAACCTGAAGAAGCTCGTCGACATGGGCTATCTTCACTACAAGCGGTCGGAGACGGACCGCCGCTCGGTGCGCGTAAGCCTCACCCGCAAGGGCAAGGAAGCCTGCGACGTGGTGAACGGGCTCTATGAGCGCCAGATGAAGTCGATCGAAGCCGTCGGCGAGGTCCGCCGCGACGACATCCAGGCGCTG
>CAYWBX010000575.1:0-2885 GCA_964456015.1 uncultured Hyphomicrobiaceae bacterium
CGAGAACCGTCGAGCAGTCGATGACCTTGAGACCGGCGAGCGGCCCGTTCGTTTCCGTATCGTGCTTCATGGTGCCCCGTTTGCGCGTGCAGTCCGCGTTGCGGCCACCTTCTCGGACAGCGACCGGCGACATGCAACGGCAATTTGCGCATCGAAGGCAAGCGCCGCGCGAGACGAGCCAGCGCGTGCCCCTCGAACGCCGAAGGCCCGCCGGGAGGCGGGCCTTCGGTTCGCAACGGACGTCGCCCTCGGGCGATGATGCCGGGTTATTGCGCGGTGCGGTCGTTGTCGGCAAACACGCCCGAGCGCGGGGCGCTGTCCTGAATGTCGTCGAAGACGGTGCGCGGGGCGCTGTCCTGGATGTCGTCGAAGACGGTGCGCGGGGCGCTGTCCCGGATATCGTCGAAGACGGTGCGCGGCGCGGTGTCGCGGATGTCGTCGAAGACGGTGCGGGCGTCGGCGGCGCCGGCGAGGACGCCAAGCGCGAGAAGGGCGGCAAATGCGGACTTCATGGTCATCTCCTGTGGTGTGATTTTTATGGGACTGGCCGTTCGGCCTTGGCCGCGATGCGATGCATGGCTGGCAGGGGCCTTATGCACCCTGCGACGGCGCCGGCCAAATCACCCCTGTTCACAACCTCGTCAATGCGATTTAACCCCGCCAGGGGCCGCCGCAGCGGCCCTAAGTCGCAAGAGCAACGCGGGATCGGGCTGTGCCGGAGCTGCTGGCGATCGCGGAAGATGGGCGGGTCTGGCTGGTCGTCGCCGCGGTCGCGCTTGCCGGGTTTCTGCGCGGCTTCGTCGGCTTCGGCGCGGCGCTCATCACGGTGCCCGTGATGAGTCTCATCGTCGGGCCGCAGCTCGCGGTCGCGATCTCGACGGTGATGGGGCTTCCGGCCATCTTCCAGCTCTTGCCCGAGGCTGTCCGACGCGCCGAGCGCTCTTTCGTCGTGCCGGTCGGCCTTGCCGCCTTTCTCGCGACGCCGGTCGGCACGTGGTTCCTCGTCGTCGTCGATCCCGCGGCGATGAAGATTGCGATCTCGCTCTTGGTGCTCGGCATGGTCGCGATCCTGGCAAGCGGGTGGCGTCTCGAAGGGCAGATCGGGCTTGGCAAGCTGATCGCCGCCGGCGTGACGGGCGGGCTCGTGCAGGGTTCGGCCGGCATCGGCGGACCGCCTGTGGTCGCCGTCGCGCTGTCGCGGCCCGGCGACCCGACCCAGCAGCGCGCCAACGTGCTCGGTCTGATGACGGCGGTGGCGCTCTCCTCGGTGCCGGCGCTCGCCCTTTACGGACTTCTGACGCGCTCGGCGCTGATCTACGGCGCACTACTCTTTCCAGTCTACTCGCTGGCCACGGCATTCGGCGCACGCTACTTCGCGCTCGGCGGGCAGGCGCACTACCGCAAGGCGGCGATGGGCGTTCTCATCCTGGTCGCGCTTGGAACGCTGGCGCTCGCGGTGCGCAGCTATCTGACCGGCTGACGGCGGGGGGGATAAGAGGATGGACGGCGGCTGGCTCTGGGCGGTCTTCACGGTGCTTGCGGCGGGCGCGCAGACGCTGCGCAACTCGATGCAGAAGGAACTCGTCGCAACCGTCGGCACGATCGGCGCAACGCACGTGCGATTTCTCTATGGTCTGCCGTTTGCGGCGCTCTTCCTCCTGGTCATTCTTCTTGTCAGCGGCCATGCGATTCCGCCGATCACTCCCCGAATGCTTGCCTGGACCTTCGCCGGGGCCGCGACGCAGATCATCGCCACGGCGGTGCTGCTGCTCGCCATGCGCGACAGGTCGTTCGTCGTGATCACGGCCGTCAACAAGATCGAGCCGGTGCACGTCGCGCTCTTTGGCCTCGTGTTCCTCGGCGACCGGCTGACGCCGCTGCTCGCGCTTGCGATTCTGATCGCGACGTTCGGCGTCATGCTCATGTCCTGGCCGAAGGCGGGCGCATCGGAAAGCCTCGGTGCACGGCCGATCGCGCTCGGGCTCGTCGCGGGCGCGCTCTTCGGCGCCTCGGCGGTTGGCTACCGCGGCGGCATCCTGTCGCTCGAGGGGCCGAGCTTCCTGCTCAATGCCTCGACGACGCTGGTCACGGGCCTCGTCATGCAGGTGGTCGCGCTCACGGGCTATCTGATGGTCGCAGACAGGGCGACCCTCGTCTCGTTGTTCCGCGCCTGGCGGCCTTCGCTCTTCGCCGGCTTCATGGGGGCGTTCGGCTCGCAGATGTGGTTCGCCGCCTTCGCGCTCGAGTCGGCGGCGAAGGTGAGAACGCTGGCGCTCATCGAGATCTTCTTCGCGGGTCTCGTCTCGCGCTCGCTGTTCAAGCAAAGCCTCGCCTCGCGCGACGGGCTCGGCATTCTGCTGATCGTCGCGGGCGTCGTGATCCTGCTCAACCTCTGAGGGCGGCGCGGTTCTGGCCGAACTCGCGCTCCCAGGCGGCGGGTATCCGGCCGATGCGCCGGCGCACGGCCGCGGCCTGCTCGCGCAGGAGGTCGCGCAACTCCTGCCGCACGGGCTCCGGCAGAACGGCCTCCTGCGAGGTGTTGTAGCGGCGCGCCAGCTCGCCGAAATAGCCCGGTGCGAAATCCGTGCCGATGAAGCGGCAGACGTCGGAGAGCGCCTTGGCCCGGTCTGCGTGCATCTCTTCGTAGAACAGGATCAGCGTCTGGCTCGGGCTGAACGTGCGGGAGAGGTCGTCGAGCGTCTTCGCATAGTCGCCGAGCTCGCGAAAGCGCGCCTCCTCGACCATGGCGACGATTTCGCCGAGCGAGCGGCGCGCGACGTCGAGGCCGCGCGAGCGGCATTGGTGCAGCACCTGGCTCCAGGTGCGTTCGACAGGGTTGCGCATGATGAACATGACGCGGGCGGCGGGCGCGAGCCGCCTGATGT
>CAYWBX010000576.1:0-2883 GCA_964456015.1 uncultured Hyphomicrobiaceae bacterium
ATTGGCTGGAACATGCTCGAAGGCGGCCCGTTACCCTATGACGCGCCGCCTCCCGAGGGGCGCGCCCTTCCTCCAGAGGCCGGCACCGCGCAGGCAAGGCTGCTCCTGGCCGAGGCTCCGGCGGCGCGCCTGATCCCGGTCCGCGTGCCTGAGGCCGATGCGCGCGGCCTGGCGGCGGCTCTCGCCTTCGTGCGCGTGACGCCGGCGCGGGTCGTGGCCGTTCTCACCGGTCCCGTGCCGGAAACGGAAAAGGCGCTTCTCGGCCGGATTGTCGAGGCCAGCGCGCATCTCCTCGTCATTACGACCGCGAACCTTGCTGACGCGTTCCCGCAGCGGTACGCGAACGTCATTTGCGTCTCGCCACTCCCTTCGCTCGAGCCAGCGCGCGGCGCCAGAGGAAGCGAGCCGCATTGCGACCTGTCGGTCGCGGCATCAGGGGACGGAGGCATCGGCACGGGCACGGAGGCCGTGAACCCGCGAGCCGCAGCCAATGCTGCCGCCGTCCGCGTGGCGGCGCTCGCGGCGCGCCTGCTGCATGCCGAGCCCGCCCTCGCTGCCGCATCCCTCAGAGAGAGAATTGCCGGGCTGGCAACGGCATGGCCGGCGCCCGCCGCAGGCGCTCCCGCCCTTCGCATCGAGAATATCGCCCGTCAGCCCTTGAGCCGCTGAGCCCAAAGCCCAAAAACTGCGCGATGCCGACGGCCTGGAACTTGGGCACTTTGCCTGATAATTGCGCTCGTCCGATAAGCCAAGTCGTGCATCATTTTTGGTATGCAGTTTGCGGGCACCTCGTCATGGGCGACAGGATCGAGCACAGCCGATTGGTGAAGGGGCCGAAGCCGCCGTGGCTCAAGCTGAAGCGGCCGCCCGAGATCCGCAACTGGGGGCTGCCGGCGCCGATCGGCCACAACAACGGCCCGCCGCTGGAGGAGGACGTCAACGACGCCTACGTCCGTTACAAATGGAAAAAGGCGCACGCCGCCGCCTGGGCCACGCCGTCGCTCTCGATCCTGAGGTTCCGGGTGGCCCGCGCCGAGGCCGCCGGCGTCAGCTATCGTGAGTACATGCTCGAGCTTCTCGACACCGGTCGCTACCTGCAAGCCGGCGATCGCAAGCCGCTTGCGTCGAACGCCGACGATCCAAAATCCGGCGAGGGTTGATTGTCCCCGCGGCGGCGCCCCCGGTGTGCGGATCGATGACTGCGTATCGCAGCAAGCGCGGCAGGCGGCCGGCGACCTGAGCCCGCGGAGCCAGCTTAGCCGGCGTCTTGCCGGCGCTGCGCCAGGGCGCGATAGGCCCCCTCGATCTGATGCTCGACGGCCGCTTCCGTGTAGCCGGCGAGCACCTTCGCTCTGGCGGCCTCGCCGAGACGGCGCCTGAGCGCGGCGTCGCCAGCAAGGCGTGCAAGCGCCTCGGCGAGCGCCGGCGCATCGCCCGGCGGGACGATGAGCCCCTCGATGCCGTCGCGCACGAAGTGCCGGCAGCCGGGGACGTCGGTCACGATCAACGGCCGGGCGCAGGCGGCCGCCTCGAGCAGCGCGCGCGGCATCCCTTCCCGGCTGATCGCCGGCAGAACGAAGATGTCGGCACGACGCCAGACCGCCGCAACGTCGCGCGTGAAGCCGAGATACCTGCGAGTCGTCCCGTTCTGCCAGGCGGCGATGTCCGCGGCCGAAAGCGTTTCCGGATTGCCGCCGTCGAACTCGCCGTAAAGCTCGACGGCAAGCGGCACGCCCTTCGCCTCGACGAGCCGCTGCGCCGCCATCAGCACGTCGACGCCCTTGGAGCGGATCATGCGACCGACGAAAGCAGCGACCGGCGGCATGTTGCCGGTCTCGGGCCCCGGCGGGAACTGCTCCGGGTCAATGCCTGCGCCCCCGAGCATCGTCACCCGCGGGCCGGGCTCGACGCCGCCCTCCCTGAGGAAGGCCAGGTCCTCCGGGTTCTCGACGAAGAGCCAGCTCGTGGGCCGGCCGACGGCGCGCGCGATGATGCGGAGTGCAATACTTCGCGCGAGCCGTGCCTTGGGGGTATCGGAGATGGCGAGGAACCCCAATCCGGTCATGTGCACGACGACGTGCGGCACCCGCGACAGAAGCGTCGCGAGGCCGCCGAGTACGATCGGCTTCATCGCGACAAGGTGCACGACATCCGGCCGCTCGCGGGCGATGATGCCCTTGAGCCGCCGCACCGTCCGCGCTTCGCGCACGGGGTTCATGGAAGACCGGTTGTATTCGAGATCGACGGTCCTGGCGCCGAGGGCCTCGATCTCGCCCATCCGCCCCGACGAGCGCGTCACCACCACCACCTCGTGCGCCAGCCGTCGCAGGCGGCGGATCAGCGGCTGGAAGTGCGAGAGCGCGAACCAGTCCTCGGTGACGAGCACCAACACCTTGCCGATGGCCGGCGGCGGGCCGGTGTCCGGAGGGGTGTCTGCCGTCCTGCTTCTCTGGTTCTGCATTTCGCACCAGGTCGTCTAGGTGTCGTGATCGCGGTGGACTTCAAATGCACACGTGCTCTGCCGACGCGGCGCTTTGCGATCGCCGGCGGCCCTGCATAGGATGCCGCCGGCCGCCATTCCAGCCAAATGCGGCTGCCGCAGGCAGAAGGCATCAGCCACGCCGGCGAGGAAAGTCTCAAGCCGCGCGAGCGGCGACAGTTCCGGCCGTCGGGAGCCGCCGCTGCATGATCGAAGCCACGGCCCGCGTTTCAGAGCCCATGTCCTGCCACGTGTGCCGCATGCGCGGCGAGCGAACCGGCACCGTGCGGTGCAGCCAAATGTTGCTGGTAGTCCGCTCGTCTGCGGCTCACAAGCTTGCCCGACATGCCCGCCGATAGCCCGCTTCGCTTCGCTGTCGCCGGCCTGCTCGCGCTTGTGCCAGA
>CAYWBX010000577.1:0-2883 GCA_964456015.1 uncultured Hyphomicrobiaceae bacterium
GTCGAACATGGCCGGTTCCTCCTCTTGATGACGCTCGGCGGGCACTCGCCAGGCCGATACCTGCTACAAGTAGGAAGCTGCCGCGCCGGTCGCAACGCGCTTCGCTCAGCCCTTGCGGCGCGCTCTCATCGCCCCCGCGATCGGGGAGGGGCGCAAGGCGATGCGGCTCCTGACAGGGTGGCCCATATCCGCTACAACGCAGCCGGACGAGAGAGCAGGGAGACGAGCAATGGCTAAGGTCGCGTTCATTGGCCTCGGAGTGATGGGCTATCCGATGGCCGGGCATCTGTTGCGCAAGGGCGGCCACGACCTCGTCGTCTACAACCGGACCGCCGCGAAGGCCGAGGCCTGGGTCAAGGAGCATGGAGCCGGCCGCACGGCGCCGACGCCCGCCGAGGCGGCGAAGGACGCGGACTACGTGTTCTGCTGCGTCGGCAACGACGACGATCTGCGCTCGGTGACCACCGCCAGGAACGGCGCTTTCGAAACGGTGCGCAAGGGCGCCATCTTCATCGACAACACGACCGCTTCGGCGAACGTCGCGCGCGAGCTTTACGCCGCCGCCAAGGACAGGGGCTTCGGCTTCATCGATGCGCCGGTTTCCGGCGGGCAGGCGGGCGCGCAGAACGGCGTGCTCACCGTCATGTGCGGCGGCGACAGGGATGTGTTCGAGCGCGCCAAGCCGGTGATCCAGGCCTATGCGCGCGCCGTTAATCTCATCGGTCCGCCCGGATCGGGCCAGCTCACGAAGATGGTCAACCAGATCTGCATCGCGGGTCTCGTGCAGGGATTGGCGGAGGGCATCCATTTCGCGCAGAGGGCCGGGCTCGATCTGCCGATCGTCATCGACACCATCTCGAAGGGCGCTGCCGGCTCCTGGCAGATGGACAACCGCTGGAGGGCGATGATGGAAGGCAAGTACGATTTCGGTTTTGCGGTCGACTGGATGCGCAAGGATCTGTCTATCTCGATCGAAGAGGCGCGCAAGAACGGCGCGCATCTGCCGGTCGCGGCGCTCGTCGACCAGTTTTACTCCGAGGTGCAGCGGCTCGGCGGCGGGCGGTGGGATACGTGCAGCCTGCTCGCGCGGCTCAACAACCAGAGCGCCGTGAAGAAGAGCTGACGTCAGCCGGCGCGCGGGGGAAGCGACACCATGGCGATCACGGCCTTCTACGCGGGCATCCTGGCGGTGATCTTCGTTCTGCTCTCGATCCGGGTGATCGGAGCGCGGCGGGCGGCTCGGGTGGCGGTCGGCGACCGGGGCGATGTGGCGCTCCTGCGGCGGATGCGGGCGCACGGAAACTTCGCCGAGTACGTTCCCTTCGCGCTCGTGCTGATGGGGCTCGCGGAGACGCTGGCGGCGCCCGCGCTGATCCTGCATGTCATGGGTGGCGCGCTCATCGCCGGACGCAGCCTGCACGCCCTTGGCATCAGCCGGCTCGAGGAGCCCATGTGGATGCGGGTCGGCGGAATGTCGTTGACCTTCGCCGCGCTGCTCACCGGCGCGTTGATGTGTCTCGTGCTGGCCTCCAACCGGATGTCGCTCCTCTGAGCCGGGCCGGCCGGGTCCGATCGCGGGTTGCGTCCCCGCTGACGCCGCGGCCGAACTCCCGCGTTCGGGCGAAGACTGGTCCCGAAATGCGCGAGATGACATCGGCTGCGGCGCGCTGATAGCCTGAGTATCAAGACCTCTGGTCAGATGGCGCGTGCGTGCGCGACGCGTTCCGATCTGAACGCCCGACCGACGCAGCGTGCGAGCGATGCGTGTCGCCCACGTCGGCTCGGCCAGAGTTATCCAGCGGTGGCCCGCTGACAGAACCCGTTAACAGAAAAAGGAACCGGACGATGACGAGGACACTTCGCGAGGCGCTCACGTCGGGGCCGATGGTTGTCGCACCCGGTGCCTACGACTGCATCACGGCGCGGCTCATCGAGCAGGCGGGCTTTCCCTGCGTTTACATGACGGGCGCGGGAACCGCAGCGGCGCACGGCCTTCCCGACTACGGCCTCCTCACAATGAGCGAGATGGTCGCCAACGCGCGCCGCATCACGAGCGCGATCTCGGTGCCGCTCGTCTCCGACAGCGATACGGGGTTCGGCAACGAGCTCAACGCCTATCGCACCGTGCAGGAGTTCGAGCGGGCCGGCGTCGCCGCGATCCACATCGAGGATCAGGTGTTTCCGAAGAAGTGCGGTCATCTCGACGGCAAGGAGCTGGTGCCGGTCGAGGATTGGCTCGCCAAACTGCGCGCCGCCGTTGCCGCGCGCAGGTCGCGCGACTTCCTCGTCATCGCGCGCACTGACAGCCGCGCCGTCGCCGGCTTTGATGAGGCGGTGCGCCGGTCGCAGCTCGCGCTCGAGGCCGGCGCCGACGTGGTCTTCCTCGAGGCGCCGCAGACGCTGGAGGAGGTGGCCGCCGTACCAAAGCTCGTCAAGGGCCCGTGCCTCATCAACATGGTGCTCGCCGGCAAGACGCCGCTGCCGACGCTCTCCGAGGCCGAAAAGATGGGCTACCGGATCGCGATCCTTCCGGGCATGCTGCTCTCGAACATCATCGGGCTCTGCGATGCGCTGCTCGCCGAGGTGAAAGCGACCGGCAAGGTGCCGGGGACCTACAGCGGCGGCGGCCCGGCCAAGCTCGACACCGGCACCCTGGCGCTGATGGGTCACTCGATGGGCGCGACCATCGCCCCCTTGGTGCTGGCGGTCGAGCCGATGTTCCGCGCCGGCATCCTGAGCGGCGCCGGCGGCAGCATGATCGAGAACGTGCTGTACAAGCAGAAGCCCGTGCCCGTGAAGGGCTTCGCGGAGCTGCTCCTGGGCGTCGCCGGCAAGCACTCGCTGACCGAGAGCGATCCGGCCCTCTCGCTCTTCCAGTGGGCG
>CAYWBX010000578.1:0-2880 GCA_964456015.1 uncultured Hyphomicrobiaceae bacterium
CGCTGAGTCATGCCGGACTCTTACCTCCACGTGGCGCGACTGGCCCACGGTGTCGATCCAGAACGGGCGGCTCACGTGGCGGCGGATCTCGGAACTCAGGGTGCGATCCAAAAGCGAGAAGAAGGGCTTCGGCAATGCCGTCGGCAGCTCACCCGGAGGCAGGATCTGCATGGAGAGCCCGAGCTTGTCCCGCGCCATGTCGATCAACCGGGCGTAGTCCTCCTCGGTGCGGTAGCTCTCGTAGACTTCGATCAAAGCCGCGATGTCGCGTGCGGTCGCCTCCGAAAGACGGCGCGTGACCGATTGCCAGTGCCGCTCCATGAAGGTGAATGCGACGACGCTTTCAAGGAGCACGATCGGCGTGATGATGATCAGCAGCGCGCGAGCATAGAGGCCCTTCGGGGCGAGCTGGCCGAGAAGATTGCCGATGATCGATCTGATGCGCCGGAACGACGGCAGAGCTGGAGCAAAGTCGGGCAACGCGGGCAGGCGCAACCGCAGCCACGGCCTCCCACGATTGTTCTCGGATAGCGCCATGCCGATCCGTCCCGTTTGCCGGCGATGCCCCGTTCTGGGCGCTTCGCGCCCGGTCATCAATCGATGTAGAGGATGTAGCCTTTGCCTCGTACGGTTTGAAGATACACCGGATTCGACGAGTCCGCCTCGATCTTGCGCCGCAACCGATTGATCTGGACGTCAATGGCGCGTTCGTTGCCGGTGGAGTCGTCGCTCGCCAGTTCGTGCCTTTGAATCGGGGTCCCCGGGCGGCTGGCGAACAAGCGCAGCAGGTCCCGCTCCCGTTCCGTCAGCCGAATCGTTTCCGTGCCGCGTCTGAGTTCACCGCGACCCACGTTGAACGTGAGATCTCCCATCTGGATTTCTTCGCGCGGCTCAGGGCTCGTCTTGCCGCGACGCAGGATGTTCTGAATGCGCAGCAGCAGCTCGCGCGGCTCGAAGGGCTTGGTGACATAGTCGTCGACGCCGGACTCGAGGCCTTCCAGGCGCTGCTCCGGCTCCGCGCGCGCCGTCAACATGCAAATGGGAACGGTTGCGATGCGCTTCAGGTCGCGGGCAAGCTCAAGGCCCGACTCGCCGGGCATCATGACATCGAGAATGATGAGATCGAACGTGAGGCCGCGCAGGGCGGCCCGGGCGGCCTGAGCGTGCTCGGCCGTCGTGACGCGGAAGCCGTTCTGATACAGATAGCGAGAGATGAGCTCGCGCAACCGCTGGTCGTCGTCGATCACCAGAATGTGCGGGGCGTTGTCGAGCAAGGGCTCGCGGCGCGTCGTATCGGGCGTGGTCATTCGTCCTCCCGAGCATGCGTCCCCGGCGACAAGGGAGACCTCGAAATCATGCGCCATACGTCGGCCCGGTCCGCATCGCCAACGATGGCCAGGAGGAATCGCTGGGCCCCCAGCCGCATTTCCGGGCTCATGTCGCCGATGGCGCGTGAGATGCGACGGGTTTGCATGGCGAGCAACCGGTTCGCAAGGTCCGCTCCTTTCGGCGTCAGGTGCAGGCGGCGCTCGCGACGGTCGGACGCCGGCCGTTCCTGAGCAACGTAGCCCTCAGCGACGAGCTGCTTGAGAACCCGCGCCAGGCTTTGCTTCGTAATGCGCAGAATCTCGAGCAGGTCCGCCACCCGCAAGCCGGGGTTGCGGTTCACGAAATGCAACACCCGATGATGGGCGCGTCCGAAGCCCAGGTCGCGCAAGATCGCATCCGGCTCGCCTGTGAAATCGCGGTACGCGAAGAACAGCAGCTCGACCATCGCGACGAGATCGCGATCCTGCGAGTCCGCCGGCTGGCCCTCTGCGGAGTCTTCGGTGTGACCGTCGCGGGGGCGAGGTCTGGTACGTGAATTTATGTCAGCCATGTTGACATATTTTCCACTATCGGTACTCTGTTCACACCCGCCGTGGCGAGGAATTAGCACATTGCGGCCTATTGGTGGCGATCTCCGCGCATGGAGCTCGACGCCGGTTTGAGTTCATGTACGGGCAGTTGCATCATCATCCGAGAACCGCTCCGCCAGTCGCGAGCGATGCCGGGAATGACGGCAGGGACGTCCGGCGGAACAATATCGGACCTGATAAAACCCTGGGAGGCGCCAATCATGACGTTCGCAATCGAGCGCAACGCGCAATCCATGCCGGCGGCAGAGCGCAGCAAGCTCCTCGCCGATCCAGGGTTCGGGCGGGTCTTCACCGACCACATGGCGGTGATCCGGTTCACGGAGGGCAAGGGGTGGCACGATGCCAAGATCGTGCCGCGCCAGCCGATCCCGCTCGATCCGGCGGCTGCCGTTCTCCACTATGCACAGGAGATCTTCGAGGGGCTCAAGGCCTACAAGCTGTCGGACGGGACCATGGCGATGTTCCGGCCCGATGCAAATGCCCGGAGATTCCGGCAGTCGGCGGAGCGGCTCGCGATGCCGCCGCTGCCGGAGGATCTTTTCATCCGCTCAATCGTTGAGCTCGTGAAGATGGATCGCGAGTGGTTTCCGACGGTGGAGGGCGGTTCGCTCTACATCCGCCCCTTCATGTTCGCGAGTGAAGTGTTCCTGGGCGTCAAGCCGTCGTCGGAGTACCTTTACCTCGTGATCCTGTCCCCCGTCGGGGGCTACTTCAAGAGCGGCGCGCCGGCTGTCTCGCTGTGGATCTCACAAAACTACACGAGGGCGGCGCCCGGTGGGACCGGCGCTGCGAAATGCGGCGGCAATTACGCCGCCAGCCTCGTCGCGCAGGCCGAAGCGAGCAAGCATGGCTGCGATCAGGTGGTCTTTCTTGACGCTGCGGAGCACCGCTGGGTCGAGGAACTGGGCGGCATGAACGTGTTCTTCGTCTTCAACGACGGCTCGCTGCAGACGCCGCCGCT
>CAYWBX010000579.1:0-2875 GCA_964456015.1 uncultured Hyphomicrobiaceae bacterium
CCGTCGCCGCCATCGCGGCCGTCATCCGGCAGCGCCGCGACCGACATCCCGATTCGGCATTTCCATGGGCCAGCCTGCTGCTCGACGGCACGCTCGAACGCGATGTCGCGCGCGCGGCCGCCGTGGACGTCGAGGACCGCTACGCGCGCGATCTCAGCGAAGGGCGCGAGAGGGATCGGGCCGCCGGGCGAACGCTGACCGGTCCTCACAGAAGCGACCTTCTGGTCGGACACGGCGAGAAGGACATGCCGGCCGCGGCCAGCTCCACCGGCGAGCAGAAGGCCCTGCTCATCGGGCTTGTGCTGGCGCACGCCGAGCTGATCCGGGCTCGGCGCGGCGGGCCGGCGCCGATCCTCCTGCTGGACGAGGTCGCCGCGCATCTGGACGAACGGCGGCGGGCGGCGCTGTTCGCGGAGATCCTCGCGCTCGGCAGTCAGGCGTGGATGACGGGCACGGACCAGGCCGCCTTTGCGAGTTTATTGAACGATGCGCAATACCTGCGGGTCGAGGACGGGCGCATCCTGGCGGCGGCGTGATGTCCCGGCGGCCGGAAGGGTCAATTAACAAATTGAAATGGAACAAGAATTTTCTGCGTGATTTCGCGGCTGGAACGTCGAATTTGTGCCACCTTGGCGGCCATTCGTGGTATACATATTTCAGTTTTTGAACACCTCCCCAGGACAACCCCGAAATGGCGAAAGTGCCGGTCAGGACTGAGGCCGCCGAGGAGTACGGCGCCGACTCGATCAAGATGCTCAAAGGTCTCGATGCCGTGCGAAAGCGGCCCGGGATGTACATCGGCGATACCGACGACGGGTCCGGCCTGCATCACATGGTCTACGAGGTTGTCGACAACGCCATCGACGAAATCCTCGCCGGCCACGCCACGCAATGCAAGGTCGTGCTCAACCCGGACGGCTCGGTGACCGTCAGCGACAACGGGCGCGGCATCCCGACCGGCATCAAGCAGGACGACGATCATGAGCCCAAACGTTCGGCGGCCGAGATCGTGTTCACTGAACTCCACGCCGGCGGCAAGTTCGACCAGAACGCCTACAAGGTATCCGGCGGACTGCACGGCGTCGGCGTCTCCGTGGTCAACGCGCTGTCGTCCTGGCTCAAGGCGCGGATCTGGCGCGACGGCAAGGAGCACTTCATCGAATTCCAGGACGGCAACACGGTGGCGCCGCTCAGGGTCGTCGGCGACGCGCACGGGCGTCGCGGCACCGAGGTGTCGTTCCTGCCGAGTCCGAAGACCTTCAGCAAGGTGGAGTTTGACTACACGACGCTCGAGCATCGCTTGCGCGAGCTCGCCTTCCTCAACTCAGGCGCCGAGATCGTGCTCACCGATGCACGTCACGCCGACGTCAGGTCCGAGACGATGCATTACGAAGGCGGCGTCGCCGCGTTCGTGCGCTATCTCGATCGTTCGAAGACCCCTCTGATCGGCGAGCCGATCATGCTTTCGGGAGAGAAGGACGGCATCGCCGTCGAGGTGGCATTGTGGTGGAACGACAGCTACCACGAACACGTTTTGTGCTTCACCAACAATATTCCGCAGCGCGACGGCGGCACGCATCTCGCCGGCTTCCGCGGGGCGCTGACGCGCGTCATCAACAAGTATGCCAACGAGACCGGGATCGCGAAGAAGGAAAAGGTGGACTTGACTGGCGACGACAGCCGCGAGGGTCTCACCTGCGTGCTGTCTGTGAAGGTGCCGGACCCGAAATTCTCAAGCCAGACGAAAGACAAGCTGGTCTCCTCGGAAGTGAAGCCCGTGGTCGAATCGATCGTCGGCGACCAGCTCAACGCCTGGTTCGAGGAGCACCCGAGGGAAGCGAAAATCATCGTCGGCAAGATTGTCGAGGCGGCGCTGGCGCGCGAGGCGGCGCGCAAGGCGCGCGAGCTCACGCGCCGCAAAGGTGCGCTCGACAGCCTGCGCCTTCCCGGCGGCCTCGCCGAATGCCAGGACCGCGACCCCGCCAACACGGAGATGTTCATCGTCGAAGGCGACTCCGCCGGCGGCTCGGCCAAGCAGGGGCGCAAGCGCGAATATCAGGCGGTGCTTCCGATCCGCGGCAAGATCCTCAACGTCGAGCGCGCCAGAACCGACAAGATGCTGTCGTCGGAGCAGGTGACGAACATCATCGCCGCTCTCGGCACGGGCATCGGCCGCGACGAATTCAACATCAACAAGCTGCGCTACCACAAGATCATCATCATGACGGACGCCGACGTCGACGGCGCCCACATCCGCACGCTGCTGCTGACCTTCTTCTACCGCCAGATGCCAGAGCTCGTGGAGAAGGGCCACCTCTACATTGCCCAGCCGCCGCTCTACAAAGTGACCAAGGGCAAATCCAGCACCTATCTCAAGGACCAGCGGGCGCTCGAGGACTACCTGATCGACGCCGGGCTCGAAGGCGCCACGCTGGTGCTCGGTACCGGCGAGGCGCGCGCCGGCAAGGATTTGCGCGACATCGTCGAGCAGGCGCGAATCGTCGCGCGGACCATCGATGATCTGCATTCCCGCTATTCCCGGCCGGTCGTCGAGCAGGCGGCCATCGCCGGCGCCTTCGATCCGAAGCTGCTGCTGTCGGCCGAGGCGGCGAACAAGATCGGTGAAGCCGTGGCGCGCCGGCTCGATGCCATAGCGGACGAGACCGAGCGGGGGTGGACCGCGCGCTTCGGCAACGACGGCTTCACGTTCAAGCGCGAGGTGAGAGGCGTCGTCGAGGTGCACGTCCTCGACCGTGCCCTGCTCGGATCGCTCGAGGCGCGGCGGCTCAACGAGCGCCACGCGGCGTTGAGCGAGATCTACGGGACGGCCGCGACGCTAAAGCGCCGTGACGAGGAACGCACGATCACCGGCCTC
>CAYWBX010000580.1:0-2870 GCA_964456015.1 uncultured Hyphomicrobiaceae bacterium
GCCGCAGAAGGAGCAGTAAAGGGTGTTCTTTTCGTTGGCCATCCAGCCCTCTCGCACCCGTGCTTGTCGTTGCCACCTCGGGCTATCGGACGTCTGAGCACGCGTTCAGACGTCCTGACCAAGCGGAGCCCCACGGCGGTAATGTGACGTCTGGCGGCCACAGGAATCCTTCTCGGGCAATCTGAGCACGCTATCGACCGACAGATCAAGTTTGGATTAACAGACGAGACACGCCGTCGATCCGTACACATCCACTTGCCGCTTCCGCCGTGACCTGCACGCCGCACCCGGCACATTGCCGGCCGCTGCGCGGCGTTGTCTCAGGGTGCCGCCCGCGACCCGACGGGGGCGCCACGCGGTCTACCTTGTATTTGCCATGAAACGAAATTCAGCCGGCTTTCCCGTCGCCTGCCCCGTCGATGTCGTTGCGGCTCACGAGAACCTTGTCGATGAGCCCAAAGTCACGCGCCTGTTCCGCCGTCATGAAGTAATCACGATCGAGAGTCTGCTCGATCTTCTCGTAGGACTGACCGGTGTGCTTAACAT
Source organism: uncultured Hyphomicrobiaceae bacterium (assembly GCA_964456015.1). GTDB lineage: Bacteria > Pseudomonadota > Alphaproteobacteria > Rhizobiales > Hyphomicrobiaceae. Next base: position 547 of record CAYWBX010000580.1, read on the forward strand.
AAACCTCGTTCAGTCTCCGCTTCATCTTGATGATGTCTTCCGCATGCCGCTCGATGTCCGAGGCTTGCCCCGAGAAGCCACCTGAGGGCTGGTGCACCATGATGCGGGCATTGGGAAGCGCATAGCGCATGCCCTTGGTGCCCGCCGACAACAACAGCGAGCCCATGGACGCCGCCTGGCCGATGCACAGGGTCGCCACGGGGCAGCGGATGAATTGCATGGTGTCGTAGATCGCCATTCCCGACGTCACCACCCCGCCCGGCGAGTTGATGTACATGGCAATCTCTTTCTTCGGGTTCTGCGACTCGAGAAACAGGAGTTGCATGCAGATCGACGACGCCATGCCGTCCTCGATCGGACCGATCACGAAGATGATCCGCTCCTGCAGCATCCGGGAGGGCAGGTCGAACTGGCGCTCGCCGCGCGCGGTCTGCTCGATGACGGCGGGCCAGAAGGTGCTCGTGATCACGCTCATTCGGCTTTTCCCCAGGGGTTGGCGGACGGCGAACTCATAGCACGTTCGCTCGCCAGTGGGAGATGGGGCGGCGGTCCCGGATTCGCAACGCCCCCGCTCCGGCGCGGCAGTCTGCGCGATGCAACAGCGACGAATCAGCCGGCCGCCGGCGGCGTCTCGGCACTGTCTCCGGGCAGCGGCGCCAACAGTTCTTCCCGGGTCACCTTGCGCTCGGTGACCTTGGCAAGCCCGGCGATGTAGTCGACCACCTTTTCCTCGAAGATGGGCGCTCTTAGCTGCGAGACCGCCCCGGGGGTCTTCTCGAAGTATTCATAGACCATACGCTCCTGGCCTGGGAACCGGCGCGCCTGCTCGAAGAGGGCGTTGCGCAGTTCGTCCTGCGTCACCTCGATCTTGGCCTTTTCGCCAATCTCGCCGAGCACGAGGCCGAGCCGCACCCGCCGCTCCGCCAGCTTGCGGTAGTCGGCGCGCACCTCCTCCTCGGTCTTGCCTTCGTCTGCAAAGGTCTTTTTGGCCTGTTCCATGCTCTGAGTGAGCTGGCTCCAGATGGCGTTGAACTCGTTTTCGACCAGCGTCGGCGGCAGGCTGAACGCATGCGCCTTGTCGAGGGCGTCGAGCATGGCCCGCTTGAGCTTGGCCCGCGAGACCTGGTTGAACTCGGACTGGATCTGCGCGCGCACCCGCTCGCGCAAGGCTGCGAGCGTCTCGAGCCCCAATCCCTTGGCCAGATCGTCGTCGACGGCGGGCTTCACCGGCTTGGCGACCTCCTTCACATTGACCGTGAACTCGGCCTCCTTGCCCGCCAGCTCCTTGACGGAGTAGTCCGCCGGGAACGTCGCCTTGACGATGCGCTCCTCGCCCGCCCTGGCGCCCTTGAGCCCCTCCTCGAAGCCCTGAATGAATCCGCCCCGGCCAAGCACCAGCGGCACGCCTTCCGCCTTTCCGCCCTCGAACTCCGCTCCGTCGATCCGGCCGACGAAATCGATCGTGAGCTGATCGCCATCGCCCGCCGTGCGGCCTTCCTCCGGCTCATAGCGCACGTTGCGCTCGGCGATCTCCGCGAGCGCTTTGTCGACGGCATCCTCCGGTACGTCGGCCGTGAGGCGCTCGAGCTCCAGCGCAGCGAGATCCGTCACCGCGATCTCCGGGAGAACCTCGAACGTCATCGAATAGGCAAGGTCCTTCTTGCCTTCGATGACACTCTCAATCTCGCTCTTGTCCTCGGGCAGAACGATCTTCGGCTCGAACGCCGGGCGCTCCTTGCGCTCCGAGATGGCCTGCCGGCTCGTCTCCGCGACCGCCTGCTGCAGGACTTCGGCCATCAGCGACCGCCCAAACAGCTTCTTGATATGCGCCACTGGCACCTTGCCGCGGCGAAAGCCCTTGAGCTGGATGGTATCCTTAATTTCATTGAGGCGCGCGCTGAAGCGCTCGCCCAACTCGCCCTGGCCGACAACCACCTGCAGCGTGCGCGCGAGGCCGTCACTGTTTGTTACCGAAACCTGCATCTTGTCCTTCGCCTACCTTACCTCGCCGCCTGCGGGCGGCCATCTCGCATCATCGGGGCCGCCGGCACCCTGCCATCCGGACGCCGCCGGGGCAAACTCGTTCCACCCGGTTGGTGCGGGCGGAGGGACTCGAACCCCCACGACTTGCGCCGCTGGAACCTAAATCCAGTGCGTCTGCCAATTCCGCCACGCCCGCAAGTCCAGGCTCCAACTGCGGACCGGCTCCAGGAAATGGGCCCGCCCGACCTCACCCGTCATCGCCGCCCTGGGCCTGACGGCTGAAAGGGCCACCGTCCGCCCTGTCATGGCAGCGGGCGCGAGAAGGGCCGCGCTTTATATCG
>CAYWBX010000581.1:0-2863 GCA_964456015.1 uncultured Hyphomicrobiaceae bacterium
GGGATTTGTGCCAGGGATGACCTCGATGGACGTTCAGGACATGCGCATCTTTGCCCGTGTCGCGGCGGTGCAGAATCTCTCCTCGGTCGGCAACGAGCTCAATCTGACGCCCGGCACCATCTCCAAGCGCCTGCAGGCGCTCGAGAAGGACCTTGGCGCCAAGCTGTTCGACCGCAACACCCGCTCCATCCGCATTACGGAGGAAGGCGAGAAGCTGCTCGCCTACGTCGAGCGAATTCTGGTCGAGATCGAGGGCGCGCGTGCGGCGATCAGCGCCAATACCGAGCAACCACGCGGACGTCTGCGCGTGTCGGCTCCGATCAGCCTTGGTGCCGGCGCGCTCGGCAACGCGATCTGTGCGTTCATGGAGCTGCACAAGGAGATCGAGATCCAGATCGACCTTACGGACAGGCCCGTCAGCCTGCAGGAAGAGGGCTACGACGTCGTGATCCGACGCGGCACGCCGGCGAACGTCGGCCTGATGCGCAAGCCGCTGTCGCCGGACCCGCAGGTGATCGTCGCCTCGCCGCGGTACCTGCAGGAGTTCGGCACACCGACCTCGCCTGCGGAGCTCGCGGGACATTGCTGTCTGCTGCATGGCGACGTCACCACGTGGGAGTTCGCGCGCAAGGGGCATCGCGCGAGCGTGCGTGTCACGGGTCGACTGCGGTCCGACAACTCGGAGCTGCTGCATACGGCTGCACTGGCGGGAATGGGCATCGTTCGCACGTCCAAGTGGCGGTGCGAGCCGAGCATCAAGAGTGGTTATCTGCGCCGCCTGCTGCCCCAGTACGAATGCGTTGTCGACACGACGATCTGCGCGCTCTATCCGAATTCGAAGCTGATGCTGCCAAAGCTGCGCGTCTTCCTCGACTTCCTGGCCGAGTGGTTCCGCGATGCGCGGGGCACCGGCAACAATGGTCCCGAACTGCTGCATATGAAGTAGCGGGGTCGGCTCGCCTGCTGCGCTCGCTTCCCGCCGCGCTCCGGGCTTCAGCCGGGCCGACTGCCGCCGCAGGATGCGCTCACAGACGTCATTGCGCCGCCGGGGCAGCCGCGAAGCGGAGCGCTGCACCGCCGACGATCTGGTGGCTCGCGAGCGTTGTTCGCAACCTCCCCTCCTTCGGTTCGCCGCCGCTCAGCCAGCTCGTCAGCTGATTGTAGTAGTCCGTGGTTGCGAGCCCTCGGCTGTCGCGGCCGCTGAGCGGCACGTCGTAGAACGCGAGCGTGAACTTGTACTCGATAAAGACGGTGACGCGCGGCAATCGAATTTCGAAGCCGGCCATGAGCTGACCGGCAGGACCGGCATACTGGTACTCGTAGGTTCGCACGGTCTCGTCGAGGAAGCCTACCTCGGTATGCGGCAGCGCGACGCCTCCACCCGCGCCGAGATAGGGTCTCAGCCAGGGCGTCATCCGGCCAAGACGCAGCAGTCCGTTGAGCATCAGCAGGTTGTGGCCGTGACTGAATTCGAGGTGCTTGAAGGTGTCACCGATCCGGGCGGAGGCAGGTACCGGGGCGCCATTGCGCGTTCCCGACATCCGGGCCTGCTGATCCTTGCGGGCGATGGTCTTGGAATGCAGAAAGTCGATCATGCCGCCGGTCGCCCCTGCGCTCCAGCGCCAGGACCTGATGCCGTAGTAGATGGGGCTCTTGAATGGTCGCGCGTCCCAATTCACCCCCTGCACTGTGAGATCGGTCACGCCCTGTTTCGTGATCCGCACATCGCTCGGGTGGGTGTATGGGGCACCCACATAGCCGCCAACCAGCGTTTCGGGGCCGTCCGCGGCAACGGCCGCCCGGGGCGGCAGGTCGCGCTGCGACGAGGTTTCGGCGGGGCCCGCCATCATGACGAGCGCCCAGCAGGCCAGCGTGGCCGATGCGACGGCAGCGATGGCCGCGTCCGTCCCGACCGGAAGGCCAACGGCTGGCAGCCGGCGCCGCCTCCCGAGCAAGAGGTTCTGCATTCCGCCCCCCCAATTCGTCCCTGCGCGTCTTAGCCGGGCCAGGCCATCACGGATGGTTGCCGCGCCAGCCTCAACGGGTCCTCCTGGCTTAGCGGCATTGTCGCCAAAGCAAACCGGCGCTAATCGTCGCGCGATGCGCAAGCACGTCAGTCGAACCAATCCTTCCGGCATTGATCCATCGCATGGCGCGCCGCTGTGCGTAATCGAGTCGCGCGGCTTTGCCGACTATGGCCTCATCGACAGCGGCGGCGGTCGCAAGCTCGAACGCTTCGGCGCCATAACCGTGGATCGGCCTGAGCCGCAGGCGCTCTGGTCCCGCCGTTTGCCGGCGGAACGGTGGGCGGAGGCGAGCGCGGTTTTCTCCGGCGAGGACGACGAAGAGGCCGGAAAGTGGCGTCGCAACGGGGCTGTTCCGGAGAGCTGGCCGATCCGCATTCGCGACGTGACCGTGCTCGGCCGCCTGAGTGCGTTTCGCCACCTGGGGCTCTTTCCCGAACAGCTTCCGCATTGGGAGTGGATGCTGGAGGGATTGGGAACGATCCGGCAAGCGGCGCCTGAGAGGCGGCCACGGCTCCTCAATCTCTTCGCCTACACCGGTGTTGCCTCGCTCGTCGCCGCCAGGGCCGGCGCCGAAGTCGTGCATCTCGATGCCTCGAAGAAGGCGATCGCCTGGGCGCGGGAGAACCAGGCGGCTTCCGGTCTCGAAGGCGCGCCGATCCGCTGGATCGTCGACGATGCGCGCAAGTTTGTCGCGCGTGAGGTGCGCCGCGAGCGCCGGTACGACGTGATTCTGGTCGATCCGCCCAAGTTCGGACGCGGTCCGGAGGGCGAAGTCTGGGACCTCTTCACGCATCTGCCGCCGTTACTCAAGGATTGCGCAACGCTTCTGGCGTCTG
>CAYWBX010000582.1:0-2862 GCA_964456015.1 uncultured Hyphomicrobiaceae bacterium
CGCGATGGCGGCATCCGCTCTGGCGAGCGCCGCATCGTTCTGAGCGACTTGCGCCTCGAGCGTGTCCGAGACGAGGCGCGCCAGAACCTGCCCCTTGCGCACGCGATCCCCTTCGTCGGCGAGAACCTCGATGATGCGAAGGCCCTCGACTTCCGGGCCGACAAGAATCTCCTCCCGCGGCACCAAAGAGCCGGTGACGAGTACGGTCTCGTTGAAATCCGCCACTTGTGCCCTGGCGACGGTGACGGCGATCGGCAGCACTCCCCTGTCGATCGAGGACGTCTCCACGGCCTCCACCTTATGGCTCGATGGCAGCTTCAGCTTGCCTGTCGCAGCGAGCACGCCGCCGGCGGCCGCGGCGACGATGCCCGATGTCAGCAGAAGTCTTCGCATCGTCATCGAACGGCCTCGCCTTTCTGCGCACCGGCATAGCCCGTAGCGCCGTTCTTGTGCGGCGCGACCGGTCTCAGCAACGACTCGAGCAGCGCCAGGATTCCGGGAAGCGTCCTCTCGATGTCGAACGCGGGATCAACGGCACGACGCCAGAAAATGCCGTCGCCCACGGTCAGGAAGGTCTGCACGACGGTCGCGATGTCCGTTGGCGGATCGATGCGGCCTTCAGCCTTCAGCCGCCGGAAGGTCGCCTCGAAACTCTCTCGCAGAAACGCATCGACGGCCTGATAGATTTCTCCGACCCGCGGATTGCGCGTGGACTCGATGCCGATCTCCACGCACATCAGCCGCTTGTGGCCCGGCTCATCGCGAAAATACTGCTGCGCCAGGCTGGTCAGGGCTGCGAGAAAATCGTCGGCCTCTGCCACTTTGGCCCAGCGCTCGGCAAATTCGGCCCGGTTCCGCTCGGAGATTCCGGCGATGAGCGCTTCCTTGCTGTCGAAATAGAGATAGAGCGCGCCGGGGCTTACCCCTGCAGCGTGACAGATGTCCTGCATGGTCGTGCCGCGGAAGCCGGCCCGCGCGAAGCATTGCTCCGCGGCGTCGAGGATGCGCTCCCGCCGAGCGCGTTGCGTATCCGGCTTCAGTTTCGGCATGGCTCGCCTCGGTTTGCCAAATCAGAGCTGCCCGCACGTCCGTCAGAGTTTCTTCAAAAAAAGCGAACAATCGTTCTTTTTGCAGAAAACGATTGATCCGTCAAGAAACGGTCAGACCTACCTTTGTCGACTACGTCTCCGGCTCACCGATGGATTGGGCTCGCTGCGGGAGGTCGCGCCAGGGGAGCCCATTGACCTGCCTTCGGCTCGCCTCGGAATGACGCCAACATGCGATCTCGGGGGTTTCCTCGCGGCGTTGGCAGAGCGGTTGGGTCCGGCCTAATCTGCCGCCGTTCGCGGACAGGCCACCGGAACGAACACCAGCGGAGGAAAAATGACGAACATCGCATTGACGCGCCGCGGCGCGCTTCTTGGGGCGGCGGGCCTCGCTGCAGCCGGCGCTCTCGGCTACGCGCCCCATTCGGCGCACGCCAGGGGGCCCCAGCTCACGTCGCAGGTTCCCTACTTCTATCGGACGAGCCACGGGAAGTTCCAGGTGACGATGGTGTCCGATGGCCCGCTGCCGCTCGGCGAGCCCTCGGGCGCTTTCCTCGGGGTCTCGAAGGAAGAGATCGCCAAGATGCTCTCGGACAATTTCCTTCCGACCACGAATGTGGTGCTCGAGCAGAATTCGCCGATCGTGAACACCGGCACGCATCTCGTGCTGTTCGATACCGGCATGGGGACGCAGAAGATGTTCGGACCCACGACCGGCCGCCTCGTCCAAAGCATGCGAGAGGCGGGCATTTTTCCGGGCCAGATCGACGCCATTATCATCAGCCACGCTCACATCGACCACATCGGCGGCATGGTCGATGCGCGCGGACGCAGGATTTTCCCGAATGCGACCGTCTATATCAACGAAGCCGATTTCAAGTTCTGGACCGATGAGGCGAAGTTGAAGGACGAGAAGCTCAAGGCCTTCGTCGAGCACGCACGCAAGAACCTGCTGCCGTACCGGGACCGGATCAAATTCATCAAGGACGGCGACAAGGTCGTGCCGGGGATCACCGCCGTCGACGCTCCCGGGCACACCGTCGGGCATACCGTCTACATGATCGAGAGCGAGGGCAAGCAGGCCTGCTTCATCGGCGATCTGACGCATCACCAGGTGCTGCTGGTTGAGCGCCCGCGCATCGAGTTCGCCTATGATACGAATCCGAAGCAGGCTGCCGAGACGCGCGTCAGAATCCTGAACATGCTCGCGGAGAAGAAGATCCCGCTGATGGCCTATCATTTCCCGTGGCCGGGCATGGGCTACGTGTCAAAGCAAGGCGAAGGCTTTCGCTATCATGCCGCGCCCATGGAGATCGTGAAGATTCCGCCGAAGAAGGCCTGACGCCGGCGACTGTTCCGGAACCAAATGGCCGCGGTCCTTGCGGACCGCGGCCGATCCGCGCTCAGCCAAGCAGGTCGCGCAACATCGGAATGAGCGGCGCGTCGGCGGGCGGCATCGGGTAGTCGACAAGGCGGCTTGCGCGCACCCATTTGACGGCCTGCCCTTCCCGCGGCGTCAGCTCGCCGTCCCACTTGCGGCACAGAAACAGCGGCATCAGGAGGTGAAACTCCGGATAGCGGTGACTTGCGAACGTGAAGGGCGCGAGGCAGGTCTCGCAGACGTCGATCGAAAGCTCTTCCGCGAGCTCGCGCCTGAGCGCCTGCTCCGGCGTCTCCCCCTCGGCGATCTTTCCGCCGGGAAACTCCCACAGCCCGGCCATCGACTTGCCGGGCGGGCGCTGCGCAATCAGGACGCGGTTGTCCCGATCGACAAGCGCGGCGGCCGCCACAAGCACGATCCGGTTCGCCATCGCTT
>CAYWBX010000583.1:0-2857 GCA_964456015.1 uncultured Hyphomicrobiaceae bacterium
TGCGCCGACGATCAGCGCATCGAGCATCGGGCGTCCCTGCAGGTCCAATCGCGCCGGTACCCAGTTGCTCGCCGGAAAGTTGAGCCGTTCGAGATCGCGGCGCGCCTCGCTTTGCAGGCGGGCCAGTGCAGCCGCGTTACGCTCGCTCTTCACGCCCGCCCAGATGTGCGTCATTCTTCTTCGTCCCTCAGCGCTTGGCCAAAGCCCCGATGATCGCGCTCGATTGCTACTACAGTCTGTCCTCGCCGTGGGCCTATTTTGCGGGCCCGCGACTTCAGGACATTGTCCGCCGTCACCGGCCGAAGCTGACGATGAAGCCTTATGATTTTCAGGCCATCGTGCCGCGCACGGGCGGCGTGCCGCTGCGCACGCGCCCAGAGCCCAGGCGGCGCTACCACGAAGCCGAGCTCGACCGCTGGCGGCAATATCTGGGCATGCCGCTCAATCTGAAGCCCCGCTACTATCCGCAGGTGGTCACCGACCCCGACTGGAACAAATACGCCGGCTGGATGGTCATTGCCGCGCAGCTCGAGGGCCTCGAAGTGCAGGTGCTTTCCCATGCGCTTCTGCGAGCCCTGTGGGCGGAGGAGCGGGATACGGCCCGGCCGGAGGTGCGCAAAGCGGTGGCGGACGAGAACGGATACGATGGTGCCCGCCTGCTCGCGATGGAGCGCAGCCCGGCGGTTCAGGAGGCCTACAAGCGGTATACCGAAGAGGCCGAGGCGCTCGGGGTGTTCGGCGCTCCGACCTTTGTGCTCGACGGGGAACTCTTTTGGGGCCAGGACCGGCTGGACTTCGTCGATCGCAAGCTCGATCGGATGCGAATGGATGCGGGGGCGTAAGGGGGGATGGAGGGCATGAGCGATCTTCTGCCAGCAATCTGCCGAGGCTGCCGCGCGCCACGGCAGGGCGCAGGTCCGGAAAGGTTCGGCCGGGGCGTCCCGCGTGCGAGGACCTTGTGGGGTCAGCTCGTGTTCGCTGTCGCGCTGGCGGCAGGCCTCTCGATGCCGGCAGCGTCTTGCGCGCAACCGGTGCCAGCCGTCCAGGGCGGGTACACGTTTCCGCAGAAAATCGGGATTGCGCAACTGGTCAATGTGGAGGATTTCGAGTCAAAGCAACCGGGGCTGGGCCAGGTCGGACAATACACATTTCAGGGCTGGCGCATGTCGCTTTACGTCTATGACAAGCGGCGAGCGGACATCCCGGTGGCGCCTGCGGCGGAGCAAATCAAGGCGGAGCTCGATGTCGCGGCGGGCGACATCCATGAGGCCATGCGACTTGGACACTACACGCGTCTTGAGGAGGGTACGCCGTTCCAGATGCCGCCGCTCGCCAAGCCGCCGTTGTTTCACTGCCGGTCCTTCATTCTGCAGGCGACGGCGCGACCGGGCGATAGGCCGTCGCAGTCCTACGAGAGCTATCTGTGCGTGACGACATTGCGCCGGAAATTCATCAAGCTGCGGATTTCCTCGACGACGCCGCCGGGCGACCAGGCAACCGTGTTCGCGCCGGTTGCGGCGGCGATCGAGATGACGGCGCGGATGCTGCTCAAGTAAGTCTGACCGCGGCACAGGCTAGTTCGCGCCTTCGTAGCGCTTGACCCGAACCTCGCCAGTGATGGCGTGGGCGATCATACCTTCCTCGCGGCAAACGCGTGAGATGACGGGGCCGAGCTCGCGCGAGGCGCGGCGCGTCAGCCGTTCGTAGGTGACGATCTTCGTGAACTTGTGCACGGAAAGGCCGCCCGTGTAGCGCGCCGCGCCGCCGGTCGGCAGCGTGTGGTTCGTGCCGACCCCTTTGTCGCCGTAGGCGACCGTGGACGGCTCGCCGATGAACAGCGAGCCGTAGTTCTTGAGCCTCTCGACGTAGTAGTCGTCGCGTCCTGTCTGAATCTCCAGGTGCTCGGGCGCGTATTGGTCGGAGAGCGCGATCGCCTCGTCGTCGCTCGCGACCACGGCGACCTCGCCATAGTCGGCCCAGGCCCGGGCGGCGTTCTCGCGCGTCTCGAGGGTTACGAGCTGGCGCTCGACCTCCTTGATGACGGCCTCGGCGAGGCGGCGCGACGTCGTGACCAGCCAGGCGGGGCTGTCGGGGCCGTGTTCGGCCTGTCCCAGCAGATCGGTTGCGACCATGAACGGATCGGCGGTGTCGTCGGCGATGATGAGAATTTCGGTGGGCCCGGCAAGCAGGTCGATGCCGGCGATGCCGTAAAGTTGGCGCTTGGCCTCGGCGACGAACGCATTGCCCGGTCCGGTGATCATGTCCGCCCTGGTCATACCGATGCAACCGTAGGCCATCGACGCCATCGCCTGGACGCCGCCGAGGCAGTAGATCGCGTCAGCGCCCGCCTCGTGCAGCGCATAAAGCGTTTGCGGGTAGATGCCGTCGGGGCCGCGCGGCGGCGCGCAGGCCGTAATGCGACCGACGCCCGCGACCTTGGCGGTGCCGACGCTCATCAGGGCGGCCGAGATCAGCGGATACTTGCCGCCGGGAACGTAGCATCCGACTGCGGACACGGGGATCAGCTTCTGGCCCAGCGTCACGCCCGGCTGCAGCTCCACCTCGAAGGCTTGGATGCTCTCCTTCTGACGCTTGGCGAACTCGCTGACGTTGCGAAGGCAGACCGCAAAGTCCTCCTTGAAGACCTTAGAGAGGGACCGCGATTTCGCCGCGATCTCGGCGTCGCTGACGCGGAACGATCCCGTCCAACCGTCAAGCTCACGGGCGTAGCGCGCGACGGCCTCGTCGCGGTTGGCGGCAATGTCGTCGAGCATCCGCCGCACCGTGGCCTCGACTTCGGCCTTGCGCTTCTGGACCTGGACGGCGGCTTTCTTCAGGTATTCGACGGGCAATGTCT
>CAYWBX010000584.1:0-2849 GCA_964456015.1 uncultured Hyphomicrobiaceae bacterium
GACGCCAACGTCTCCATCGGCGAGGAAATCGGCAAGCTCGAGCAGAAGGCGCGCCAGCTGCTGGTCGATACCTACGCCAAGCTCGATCCCTGGCAAAAGACCCAGGTTGCGCGCCACCCCGAGCGCCCGCACTCGCTCGACTACATCAACGGGCTGATCGAGGGCTTTCAGCCGCTCGCGGGCGACCGCTATTTCGCGGAGGATGCGGCGGTGATGGGCGGCATCGGCACGTTCCGCGGCCGCAGCGTCGTCATCATCGGGCACGAAAAGGGGCACGACACCGAAAGCCGGATCCGGCACAACTTCGGCATGGCGCGACCGGAGGGCTACCGCAAGGCCGTGCGCCTCATGGAGCTGGCGGACAAATTCGGCATGAGCGTCATCACCCTGGTCGACACCGCAGGCGCCTATCCGGGCGTCGGCGCCGAGGAGCGGGGCCAGGCGGAGGCCATCGCACGCTCGACGGACTGCTGTCTCGCACTCGGCGTGCCGCTGGTCTCGGTGGTAATCGGCGAGGGCGGGTCGGGCGGCGCCGTGGCGATCGCCACCGCCAATCGCATCCTGATGCTCGAGCACGCGATCTATACGGTCGCCTCGCCGGAGGCGGCCGCCTCGATCCTGTGGCGGGATTCGGCGCGCGCCAAGGATGCGGCCACCAGCATGCGGATCACGGCGCAGGATCTGCTTGAGCTCGGAGTGATCGACGACATCGTGCCGGAACCGATCGGCGGGGCGCACCGCGACAAAGAGGGCGCCATCAGCCGCGTCGGCCTCGCCATCGAGAAATCGCTCGCCGAGTTCGACCGCATGAGCCCGGACGAGATCCGCAATCAACGCCACGAACGGTTCCTCGAGATCGGCCGGTCGCTCTTAGACGGTGCGGCGCTTCGGCGCGCGGCGTCCATTGCGGGGCGGCCCGGGGCAAGGCGCAGTTTCATCGTCTCGAGCCCCGCGTGAGACGAGGGCCGCACTGGCGGACGGCGAGGGCCTGGGGCGCCTGGCCGGGTTGACGGCGGGGGCCGCTCGGCGAGGACGGCGGTCTGCCGTTGGCAGAAGCCACGGCCGGCGTTCGCATCGGGCCCCAAGCAGGGGAAGTGTCCGTCTCAGAGAGGAGCGTCCTTCAAATGCTGCGCTGGCTCACTCTGCTCGTCACCCACCTTCTCTTTCTGGCCTTCGGCTTTGCCGCGGGCGTCTACATGCTGCCGATCCTCACCGCGCCGAAGGGACCTGAGCGCGCCGAGCTGCAGGCGACGGCGGCGGGCGCGCTGTTCACGGCGCGGTTCGAGCGCAACCTGAAGGGAAGCGACTTCCTGCATTGGGGCGAGGGCGAGGTGCGCATCGCGCGCGACCGCATCGCGCATGAGGGGCGGCTGGCGCCGGGGCCGGACTACAAACTCTATCTGACGAGCGAGTTCGTCGATACCAAGGAGGGATTCCTGCGCATCAAGAGCGCAGCGAGGCAGGTCGGCGACGTCCGGACCTTTAACGGCTTCATTGTGCCGGTGCCGGCGGGCGTGGACGTCGAGAAATACACCACCGTCGTCGTGTGGTGCGAGGCCTTCAGCGCCTTCATCACGGCGGCCAGGTATCGCTGAGGCGGCGGGCCGTTCTGCCGGGCGGCCTGTGTCTGGCGGTCCGGCGGCACTTGACGGCCCCGCGGCCGGACGTGCGGCGGCGGGGGAGCGGGGCGGGCCCGAGGACCGGGTGAGCGCCACCGGGAGCGCCAGTCAAGGCCCGGCGCAGGCGCGCCAGCAGACAGCCTCCGCAGGCTTCCCGGCGCTTAGGCCCTTTCGCGCACGGGCATCAACGCGGCAATTCCTCTTTTGCGCATTTGCGGGTATGAGCACGCAACCAGAGCATTAGGGCGCGACGAAATGGTTCTCGTTCTCGACAAGACGCCGCAGCCGGGCGACCGGTCCCGGACGAGCGACGCGAAGCCGACGCTTGCCGGGCGCGACCGCGCCGGGCTCGGGCAGGCGCTCGCCTCAGTCGGCGTGCCTGAGAAGCAGTTGCGGATGCGCAGCGAGCAGCTGTGGAGCTGGATCTACGTGCGGGGCGCCACCTCGTTCGCGGCGATGTCCGACATTTCCAAGGAGCTCCGCAGCCGCCTCGAAGCCGCCTACTCCCTGGCGCGGCCTGAACTCGTGGCCGAGCAGGTCTCGGGCGACGGCACCCGCAAGTGGCTCATGCGCCTTCCCGCCCGCGGCAACGAGGCCGGCGCGCCCGAGATCGAGACCGTCTACATCCCCGAGGCCGAGCGCGGCACGCTCTGCATCTCGAGCCAGATCGGCTGCACGCTCACGTGCTCGTTCTGCCACACCGGCACGCAGCGGCTCGTGCGCAACCTGACGCCGGAGGAAATCGTCGGCCAGATCCTTCTCGCCAAGGACCGCATCGGAGACTGGCCGGGCGCCGAGCCCGTCGCCGACGTCGGGCTGCTGCCGTCGTCGGAGCGCAAGATCACCAACATCGTGCTCATGGGCATGGGCGAGCCACTCTACAACTTCGACAACGTGCGCGACGCCATGGTCATCGCGGCCGACGGCGACGGCCTCGCGTTCTCCAAGCGGCGCATCACGCTGTCGACGTCGGGCGTGGTGCCGGAGATTCCGCGCTGGGGCGAGGAGGCGGCAACCATGCTCGCCATCTCGCTGCACGCCGTCACGGACGAGCTTCGCGACACGCTGGTGCCGATCAACCGAAAGTATCCGATCGCGGAGCTGCTGGCGGCGTGCCGGGCTTATCCCGGACTCTCGAACGCCCGGCGGATCACCTTCGAGTACGTGATGCTGAAGGGCGTGAACGACAGCCTGGCCGAGGCGCGGGCGCTGGTGAAGCTGCTCGCCGGC
>CAYWBX010000585.1:0-2837 GCA_964456015.1 uncultured Hyphomicrobiaceae bacterium
GGAAGACCCGCGCAACATCGGGCTTTGCACGCATCTGCTCTTTGGCGCCAAGAATATCGAGCGCATCGGCGACCACACCACGAACATCGCCGAGAACATCCACTATCTCGTGACCGGGCGCGTCCTGTCCGACGACAGACCAAAAAGCGACGATACGAGCTCGGTCCTGATCTCCAAGCCCGCGTCTTGAGCCATGCCTGCGCGCATTCTGGTCATCGAGGACGATGACGCGCTCGTCACCTTGCTGCGCTACAATCTCGCGGCCGAGGGGTATCAGGTCGAGGTGGCGGCATCCGCCGAGGAAGGCGAGCACCACGTCAGGACGAGCGAATTCGATCTCATAATTCTCGACTGGATGCTGCCCGACCTTTCGGGGATCGAGTTCTGCGCGCGATTGCGCCGGCCGGAGCGGCGCCTAGGGGCGCCCATTCTCATGCTTACCGCCCGCGGCGAGGAAGCCGACCGGGTTCGCGGCCTCAGGACCGGTGCCGACGATTACGTCGTCAAGCCCTTCTCCGTTGTCGAACTGATGGCGCGCGTTGCGGCGCTGCTGCGGCGCGCTTCGCCTCAGCGGGTAAGCAACGCGCTCGCGGTCGGGGATATCGTCCTCGATCGTGACGCGCACCGCGTCACCCGCGCCGGTCGCGAGCTGGCGCTCGGCCCGACGGAGTTCCGGCTGCTCGAGGCGCTGCTCGAGAGCCCGGGGCGCGTCCTGTCGCGCAGCCAGCTCATCGACCGCGTCTGGGGGACCGCCACCGAAATCGACGACCGCACTGTCGACGTGCACATCGGCCGACTGCGCAAGGTGCTCGTTCGCGGAGATGAGCCGGATCCGATCCGCACGGTGCGAGGCTCCGGCTATGCGATCGGCAGCAGCAGTCGCGAATGATGCGACTGGGCGCACCCCTCGATTCGTGCCAGAATTTGATGACACGAGGCCGGTGCGGCGGCTGCGCACGAGCGAAGGCCGGCTTCCGCCCAGCATTGATGACGCTGATGCATGAGGGAGCCTAAAGGATGCAACAGCGCCTCAGCCTGTGCGCTGCCGCAGTCGCGGCAGAACGTCCTGCGCCAGCGCCTCGATCTGCTCCATCTCGTAGCGGTAGGGGATGAAGACGATTCGCCCGAGGCCGGCGGCCATGTGCTCTTCGATCTGCTCGACACATTCCTCCGGCGTGCCCATGATCGCTGAGTCCATGGTGGACTCCGACCACGAGGCGTAGTCCCATTCCGCCTGCAGCCACTCTTTCGTCGGTACCTCGATCCGACTCCTCGGACCGATCGAGACCGGGAGCTGGTTCGTGGCGGAGAGCTCCGCGGGATCACGCCCCGCCTCCTCGGCGAACCGGCGTACTTTGGCCCATGAGGCGCGAAAGCTCTTCGGCGTGTAGTGGGAGGTGAGCCAGCCGTCGCCCAAGGTTGCCGCGCGCTTCAGCGCCGCGTCCACATAGCCACCGATCAGAATCGGCGGGCCCGGGCGCTGTATGGGTTTCGGATTGAGTACAGCCCCGCGCAGATTGTGGGGCCCGATCACCGCGTCGACTTTCGGCTCGGTCCAAAGGCGCCGGATGATCTCGAGGCTCTCGTCCATGATCTTGCCGCGCCGTCCGAAGTCGACGCCGAGCGCGTCGAACTCGCGCTTGTACCAGCCAACCGCGGCCCCGACGACCAAGCGACCTCTTGAGATGTGATCAAGCGTTGCCAGCTCCTTGGCGAGCACGACCGGGTTCCGCCGCGGGATGACCAGGACCCCCGTCCCGACCCGGATCCGCTCCGTCCTGGCTGCGATGGCGGTGAGAACGAGCAGCGCCTCCTGGATCGGAAAGCTCGGCTCGACGCCGAGCAGGATGTGGTCCCAGGCCCATACCGATTCGAACCCGAGCCGGTCCATCTTGACCCCGTACTCGATGAGTTCGTGCGCGTCCGGCATCTCGGGATAGCGCGTGAAGTTGCGCATCGCGATGCCGAAGTCCGTGGTGTTCCTCGTCATGACAGTTCCTGGAGCCCTGGTGGCGTGCCAAGCCCAGGGCTTCTCTTGCTTATTCGTGCCTTCGTCCCACAAGTGAAGCCGCTTGTGAAGCCCGAGGCGGAGGCGGCTCAACCGGTGCGCGCCGAGACGAGCGCGCCAATTCCGGAGAGGAGCAGCAGGATGAAAATCGCGGTCTGGAAGGCCGCATCGGAAAACCGTGGCATCAGCGCACTGCCCGAAATGGTGCCGGCGATTACGGCTGGCGCGAGCCAAGCGACGGTGAGCCCCTCGACTTCGCCATAGCTGCCGGTGACCGCATGGTAGATGGTAAGGGCTGCATAGCAGGTGGCGAAGAAGGTGAGCGATATGGCGCGCACTGCCTCTCCCGCCTGCCGCTCGCGCAGAAAATAGGCCATTAACGGCGGTCCGGGCATGACGAGCAGCACCGTCATGGCTGCCGACAATCCGCCGACGATCAAGAGGGTGAGCCTTCCTCGTCGGCTGCCTCCTTGCATTGCCATTCGGCCGGCCACGATTTGCGCGCGCAGCGCAATGAGTGCCAGGACAGCGAGGATCGTCACGCCGGCCAGGACCTTCAGCGTCGCAACGCTCGCCGCCTCGAAAAGCAACAGCCCGCCCACCGTGCCGGGCACGGCTCCAGCCATCAATCGCTTGAGGTGCCAGCGCGAGGCCCTGGCTGCAACTGCCGGCACGATCATCAGACTTTGCAGGAGATGAAGCGCGATCAGCATCCACATCATAAATCAGCAATCGCTCAACGCCGCTTTGCAACGCCGCCACAGCCACTGCCGACCCGGCGCCGCCCGCTCCAAGCAGAATCACACGTCGCCGCAATACATCGGGCAAT
>CAYWBX010000586.1:0-2829 GCA_964456015.1 uncultured Hyphomicrobiaceae bacterium
TCGGGGGCGCTCATGCTGCACCACGCTCTGGGAGTCGGCGGTTACGCGGATGCGCCGATCGTCCGGATGGCCTGGGCACTCCTCGCGCTGATCGCGGTCGTGTCGGTCGTGCTGGTCTATCTCGTCAGGCCCATGGTCATGGCGCGAGGGGGATGGCAGGTCGAAAGCGTACAGCGAATTGCGCAGGACGTGATCGAACTTACGCTGCGCGCCACCGGCACTTCGAGCCTCACGTTCCGCGGCGGACAATTCGTGTGGCTGACAATCGCACCCCACCGCCCGCCGTTTCATGACCACCCCTTCTCGATTGCATCGAGCTGCGCCGAACTCCCGCGGCTGCGATTCATCGTGCGAGAGGCCGGGGACTGCACTGCGGCGCTCCACCTTCGCGTTCCCGGCACCAAGGTCGCGCTCGATGGACCGCACGGAAGCTTCGTGCTCCCCGACGACGGCGCGGTCATCGTCATGATCGCAGGCGGCGTCGGCATCGCTCCCATACTCGGAATGCTCGAGGAGGCAGCGTTGAACGGCGATCGGCGGGCATTCCGGCTGCTTTATGCCGTGCGTTCGGCCGATGGGCTGGCCATGCGGGAGAGGATCGAGGACCTTTCAAGGGTCCTAAATCTCACAACCGCCTACCACGTCGATGAGGACCCTGGCGCGGGGAAGCCGGCGCGCCGTTTGACCGGCGCCGAGATCGACACCCTGGTTGCAGGCGTAGAACCGCGCACGGTCACCGCGATGGTCTGCGGACCGGCTTCGATGATGGAGCTGGCAACGGACCGGCTGATCGAGCGCGGCGTGCCTCAAAGAGCAATTCACTACGAGCGGTTCGACTACGTGGCAGGACAAAGCCGGCTGGACAGAGAGCGCCGCAGGCATGTCGTATCGATCCTCATGGCGATCGTGGCGGCAACGTTCGCATTCGGTTTTCGTTGGTAGAGGACCCGCCGTTTAGAGGAACTGAGCGATGCACCTTCGATGGCTTTGCATACTCCCGTTTGTCCTGGCGTTAGAGAGTACCGCGATATGGTCACGTGCGATGGCCAGCGAAGCTCTCTTCAAGGCCCGTTGCTCGAGCTGCCATTCCCGCGCAACGACCCTGGCGCGCGCCGTTAAAGGCAACTCGACGGAGGCGAAGCTCGCGTCGCTGAGCAAGTTTCTCGAGACCCATCATGTTCCCGATCCGCAAGAGCGACAGGCGATCGCGGCCTATCTGGTCGGCCTCTCGAAATAGACTGACTGGAATGCACCGCGTGCGACGCGAAGCGGGTTCGCCCGGGTTGCCGCTTCCGCCACGAGATTCTACTGATAAACTTGCTCAACAATCGAAAGCCGACCGATGCGAGCGAGCCGACGGCGGCGAGGAACGGTGCAGAAGGCGAAGGCGGAGGCGCGGATGCTGCCGCGGGCGCCGGTCATCCGCCTCCGGCCTCCCGCCTCGTTGATTGGACCGGCAGGCGTCGCGCTAGGTCGTGAAGCGAAAGGCGGCGCTTCGTCCGGCGTAACGCATCGCGTCATCGCATGGTCCCGGACAGTGCAACGTGCGCGCCGTCCGGGGAAGCGAGGCGTCCGAACTCGGATCCGCGCGCCCGGTCATGGACCCAGGCCTCGGGAGCGAACCGGCAAGAACGAAACGACAAGCAGGAGAGAAACGCCATGAAGATCGGCACTGACATCAGCGTCCTCGCGGAGCCCGGACGCCCCGACTCTTCCGTGCTCGCCGAGCATCTTGCGCTGGCGGACCTCGCCGAACCCCTGGGCTTCGATTCGCTTTTCGCGCTCGAGCACCACTTCACCGGCTACTCCATGTCGCCGAGCCCGCTGCAGCTCCTCGCCTACTATGCCGCCAAGACGAAGCGCATCACGCTCGGCACCTGCGTCATCGTGCTTCCCTGGCAAGACCCGATCCGGGTGGCGGAGCAGATCGCCTATCTAGACCTCTTGTGCCGCGGACGCTGCATGTTCGGTTTCGGCCGCGGCGCGGCGAGCGTCGAGTACGCAGGCTTCCGCGTTCCCATGGAGGAGGCGCGCGCACGCTTTTCGGAGGCCGCACAGCTCGTGGTGAAGGCGCTGCGCGAGGAAGTCTTCGAGTGGGATGGTGAATTTTACAAGATCCCGCGCATGTCGATCCGTCCAAGACCCATGTCGCGGCCCGAGACGCGGTTCTATGCCTCCTCGGTGTCACCCGAGACAGCCGAGATCATGGCGAAGCTCGGGTTTGGCATGATGGTGATCATGCAGAACGAATGGAAGAAGGCAGCCGCCGATATCGAGAGCTACCGCCAGATCGCCATCGGTGTCGGTCACACGCCGACGCCGCCCGTGATCCTGACAAACGTCTCATGCGCACCAACCCGCAGCGAGGCGCGCGAGCGCGCGATGCAGTTTCTCGGCGCCAAGTGGGATTCGATCGACGCGCATTACAAATTCTCGGATGGCCACCTCGGCAGCGTCAAAGGTTACGAGTCCTACGGCAAGATGGCGAAGACCTACAGCAAGCTCAAGGACCCGAACGAGCGGCGAAAAATGACGGAGTTCTACGTCGGCATCCAGATCGTGGGCACGCCGGACGACTGCATCCAGCAGCTCGGCGAGTTGCAGCGGCTGACCGGCACGGACCATGTCGTGTGCGACTTCTCCTATGGCCGCATGCCGCCCGATCAAGCCGAACTCAACATGCGCCTCTTTGCCGAGCGCGTGCTGCCGGTGATGCAACGCGATGCCGCTTTCGCCGGTCCCGTCGAGGTGCCCAAGCCCGTCGGCAAGGCCAAGGACGACATCTTCGCGCCGGCGTGAGGGCGCGGCCGACGTCTCCCTGCGCCAAGC
>CAYWBX010000587.1:0-2828 GCA_964456015.1 uncultured Hyphomicrobiaceae bacterium
CCAGCCGGATCGTGGATCAGCCCGGCCAGCAGGCTCGGCTCGGCGGCGCCACTGCCTGACCGCCGCGCATGGGCGTTGCCGGCGAGCCTGGCCTGCACCGCGTCCCAGGTGGCCGGATCGATGATCGGACGGTGCTGACCCTGGTAGATCGCGCCCTTGTGCGCGATGCGGCCGACATAGACCGGGTTGCCGAGCAGCTTGTAGATGTAGCCGCGGCTGAGCGGCCGGCCTCCCCGCATCCGTCCGTCCTGAACGGTCCGGACCTTGGTGGTGAACTTGAGGCGATCGGCCTCTGCCTTGACCTGCCGGACGTTGCCGCAGCGGAGATAGAGCCGGAACACGGCGCGGACGGTGCGGGCCTCGGCCGGGTTGATCACCAGGGTGCGCTCCCTGGCCTCGTAGCCGAGCGGCACGAAGCCGCCCATCCACATGCCCTTCCGCTTGGAGGCGGCGATCTTGTCGCGGATCCGCTCGCCGGTCACCTCGCGCTCGAACTGGGCGAACGAGAGCAGCATGTTGAGGGTGAGCCGGCCCATCGAGGTCGTGGTGTTGAACTGCTGGGTCACGGAGACGAAGGACACGCCGTGGCTGTCGAACACCTCGACGATCCTGGCGAAGTCGGTGAGCGAGCGGGTGAGACGGTCGACCTTGTAGACGACCACGATCTCGACCTTGCGGGCCCGGATGTCGGCGAGCAGGCGCTGGAGGGCGGGACGCTCCATGTTGCCGCCGGAGAGGCCGCCATCGTCGTAGCCGGTGCGGACCAGCTGCCAGCCCTCGCCGGCCTGGCTCTTGATGTAGGCCTCGCAGGCCTCGCGCTGCGCAGCGAGCGAGTTGAACGCCTGGTCGAGGCCCTCCTCGCTGGACTTGCGGGTGTAGATCGCTGAGCGCAGTCGGGTGGTCGGCCTAGACGGCATCGCTCGGCGCTTCCTGTCCGGCACGCGACCGCCGCGCCGCCGCATGCGGCAGCGCGGCGGCGCGAGATTCGTCCGGCCGCTGTCGCGCAGGCCAAAGAACAGCGGCCCCGACCAGCGGGTGCCCTTGACCAGGCGGGCGATCTCCGACAGGCTGACATGGCGGCGGCCACGGTAGTCGAAACCCGTTTCGGTCACGGTCACCTGGTGAGTCTCCCCGCGCCATTCCCGCACCAGCCGCGTGCCCGCCTTCAGCCGGCGCGGCGGCAATGATGCCGGGCTCGCGGTTCCGCTATCCTTGCCGCGGCCGGCATGAGCCGCCAGGCGCCGCCTGGCGACCTTGCCCAGACCCCCGGCGGCCTGCTCCTGCATGCGATGGGCGACGGCGCGCAGCAGCAGGTTGCGGCGAAGCGACCGCGGGGCAGGGGTGCCGAAGGCGGCCTGCCACTCGAGGCGAAGCTGGCCGGTGGTCAGATTCTGTAGCCGGGCGAGTGCATCGGCGGCTCCCGCCAGCTTTGGATCCGACCCAAGCTTCGCCCTGCCGGCCCGAGCGCCGTGAGGGTGATCGGGCGGGTGGGCGCGACCGGACGGCGCGCGTCTCCGCGTGCCGTCCGTCGCCTTTGCCTCGCCGCGAAGATTGGGCGGCGTCTTCACGACCGGCGTCACCGGCTCGGGTCGATGCGATAGACGCGGCCGCGGCCCTCGACCGTCTCCGAGGCGACGGTCAGGCCGAGCTTCTTCTTGAGCGCGCCGCTGATCGCGCCGCGCACCGAGTGGGGCTGCCAGCCGGTGGCCTCGACCGCCTCGGCGATGCTGGCGCCGCCCTTGCGACCCAGGAGGTCGACCAGCAGCGCGAGCTTGGTGCCCGGCCGGACGCCGGCGCCTTTCGTCTCCGTCACGGGAGCAGACGGCAGAGCCTTGGCCGTCTTCCCCTGCCGGGCCTTGCCACGACCCGCCTTGGCCTTCGCGGCGCTCGGCTTCGCCGGTCGGCTCTTCCCCCTTCCGGGCTCGGCCTTCGCCGCGCCGGCAGCCTTTGTTGCGGCGCGGGTCTGCGGCTTCGCGGGCGGCGCAGGCTCGTCGGACTCGATGCCGTCGATGGCCTTCATCCCGGCCTCGGTGATGACGAGCGCCAGCCGCCGGCCGTCACGGCCGGTGCGCCAGGTCGGCGTGGCCGGATCGGCCGGCTGCTCCGCCAGCAAGCCGGCCTTGACCAGGCGCTCGAGGGCGGCGGTGATGGCCTTCTCGCCGGATTTCAGGGACTTGGGCAGGGGCAGAACGGCGCCGCCGTCACGCGCGGCGGCCGCGGACAGGATGACGAGCTGGGCGTCGGTGAGCTTGGGCATGGTGGCCTCCTTCGAGCTTCCGCGCCGCAACAAGCGGCGCTTGCACCACCCCAAGGCCCGCCACCGGCGCCCCGGAGGGGGCGATGGTCGGGCCGCGCCCGGCCGGCGGCCGGGCCGAGCCGGCTAGGGCAGGCAGCCCCGCTGGCGATGGCCAACACATGCTTGCTTTGCCGCCGAATGCCAGTTGTTTCTGGGGGCGGCATCGGCGAGCGAGCGCTCGAAGTTGGGAGTTTCAAGGGCACCGATCACAACCAGCCGCAGCCGGTGCGCTCGAAGTAGCGGTCGCGCTTGACCTCGCCGGAGCCCGACCCGCCGAACGTCCAGACCTTGCCCTCGATCCGCGGCACGACCCGGCCGGCGGCCCAGGCAAGGAACTGGGTCATGCTGTCCACCTGGTCGTCGTGGCGTCCCAACGGGAAGCTCAGCACCTCGCGCTCGAACTCGGCGAGCCAGGGCGCGTCCTCGGGCAGGTAGACCCGGCCCTGCTCGATCTGCACCGACTGCTGCGACAGCCGGGTTGCCTTCTCGAGCCGGGGCTTGACGGCGATTGGACGGATGTCGGTCTCGCGCA
>CAYWBX010000588.1:0-2828 GCA_964456015.1 uncultured Hyphomicrobiaceae bacterium
ATTGCGCCATCCGATCGACACGTTCTTCGAACAGGTCACCGTCAACGCGCCGGATGCGGGACTGCGGGAGAACCGTTTGCGGCTCCTCGCCGAGATCCGCGAGGCGACGCTGTCCGTCGCCGACTTCTCGAAGATCGCCGGTTGAACGCGAATAGGCCGCCGGAAGTTCCGGCGGCCTCCTCGTGCAACGGATCAGAACTCCCGCCGGCGCGACCGGCCCTGCCCGCCCGTCTCTAGCGGCGCGGCGGACCGGAAGCGCGACCGGCGCCGGCTTGGGCTGGCTGGTCTGGCTCCGGGTGCGGATGTTCGGGATGAACGAGAGCGCCCAGTGCTCGACGCAATAGGGGCGGTCACCCGTCCGCTGTGCGCCGCAAAAGTGGAAGCCGTCCTGCTTCGGGTCGCCGATCGGCCAGCGGCAATCACGGGCCTCGAGATCGAGAAGCGCTTTCTTTTTCTGAGGCTTGGCTTGGGTTTTCATGGGAGGACTCTTGTGCTGCATTGCAACCGTTGAACTCATATGTAGCGCAATGCTGCTGCAATGCAACATAACAGCTGTGTGACGCGATGGCGCAAGCCGCAGCCGGTGCCGATCCGCGCGACAATAAAACATCGTTCGATTTTAACGCGAACGGCGGCCGCAGACGGCAGGCGGCGCCGGAACGCGTGCGCGCCGGGAAGGGGCGATGGCCGGGCAGCTCTTTCAGCCCGCCGTCGAACCGCCACGCCGAGCGCCGCCGCGCGCCCCTTGCCGACGTCCGCCTAGCGTCGTTTGCGCAGGATCGCGCCCAGGATGTCGGAATAGTCGTCCGTCCAGGCGCGGGTGCCGCTCGCGGGCATGGCCACCATGTAGGGCAGAACCCGCACCGGTTCCATGGCCTCTTTCGACTTGGTGATGAACACCACATGGCTGGTCGCCCGGTCGAAGCCCTTGTCGGTGACGCCGTCGTCGGCGAGCAGCGCATGGATGCCCGGGATCTCGCGGGTCACGGCGGCGACCACATCGACCAGGTCGAGGTGCCGGTTGGAGACGTGCATGGCGAGGATGCCGTTCGCCGACAGCCGCCCGAGGTAGAGCCGCACAGCCTCGACGGTGAGCAGATGCACGGGCACGGCGTCGGACGAGAAGGCGTCGATGATGAGGTAGTCGAAGAGTCCGGCGGGCTCCCTGGCGAGCGTGAGACGCGCATCGCCGAGCACGATCTTGGCATCCGGCTGGCAGCGGGAGAGGAAGGAGAAGCGGGCGGGATCGCGGGCGATGCGCGCCACCACAGGATCGATCTCGTAGAAGCGCCAGGCCTCGCCGGGGCGGGCGTAACAGGCCATTGAGCCGGCGCCGAGCCCGACCATGCCGACGCTGAGGCCGCCGTCCCGCTTGCCGGTCGCGATGCGAGCCGCTTCGACGCCGCGGGCCATCGGGCCTTCAGGATAGTAATAGGTCGCGGGCGTTGGCGCGGCGATCGCCTTGCCGGCGCCGTCCAGGATGCGCTCGGCGCCGTGCAGCGTGGTGCCGTGCATGAGCAGGCGCGTCTGGCGGTCGGTCGAGACGGTGATGCGATGAACGCCGAAGAAACTTCTCTCGGCGTCGCCGCGAGTCATGGCCGAGGGAAGCAGGAGGAGCGCCGCGCCCATCAGAGCGACCAGACCGGCCTGATGATGGATGTCGCGCGTGAGGAACACGGCGGCAAAGGCGAGCGCGCCGAAGACCACGAGCCTCGGGAGCAGCCCCGACGAGACGAGACCTGCCTGCATGGCATGCGCGAGCGCACTGATCGCGACGATCACCAGGCAGGCGACAAGCGCGCAACGCTTGACTTCCGAGACCGTCGCCGGGCGGCGGAACATGCCGGGGCGGCAGAGCAGGCCCAGCACAAGGAGCAGCGGAAACTCCCAGATGACGCTGAAGATGCGCGGCGCAAGGAGTGCGGCGAACATGCCGCCGAGCACGCCGCCGAGCGACATCCAGAGATAGAACTCGGTCAGATGGCCGCTCGCCGGCCGGCGCTCGTAGAGCTCGCGGTGGGCGACAATGGTCGTGAGGAAGAAGGCGGCCGTGCCGGTGACGAGGACGAGAGTCCACCCCTGGTTGCCCGGAAGAGTCATGCCGAAAAGGACGATGCCGACCAGAACCGGGTGCAGCAGCGGCCAATCGTGCGGAATGACCGGCTTGTCCTTGAACACCAGAATGAAGGTGAGCAGGAACATTGCCAGCGGGATGACCCACAGGAAGGGCGCGGAGGCAATGTCGGTGGACACGAAGCTCGTGAATGCGACGAGCAGGCCCGATGGGACTGCGGCAAGCCCGATCCATGCAAGACGCTCACGCCAAGCCGGAGAGGCGGCGGGCGAGGCGGCGTGCCCGCAAGGCGCGGTGGTCGCAGCCGATCCCCGCAGGTGTGCGAGCATGGCCAGACCACAGGCGGCAATGGCGAGCACGAGCAGCAGGAAACCGCCGGCCCAGATGCGGGCCTGGTGGACAAGGCCGGCATTCGGCTCGATCAGGAAGGGATAGGCGAGAAGCGCGAGCAGGCTGCCGAGATTGGACGCACCGTAGAGGAAATAGGGGTCGTCGGCGTGCGGATGGCCGGTGCGGGCAAACCAGGACTGCAGCAGCGGCGCGCTGGCCGAGATCGCGAAAAACGGCAGGCCGACACCGACCGCAAGCGCGCCGATGAGCCAGAGATAGGCGTCTCCGGCGGGAGGATCGGTCCAGGCTGTCGGCAGGCCGACGGGAAGCGTCAGAGCCGCGACGGCAAGCAGCGAAAGGTGGGCAATCGGCGCAATGCGGGCCGGGACATGGCGATTGAGAAGGTGGGCGTAGCAGTAGCCGG
>CAYWBX010000589.1:0-2820 GCA_964456015.1 uncultured Hyphomicrobiaceae bacterium
GCGGTGCTCGAAACAGGCTGCGTCTACGTCGTGCCACTGCTGGAGAGCCTGGCCCTTTCGGCCGACGTCGCGGCGGCGGCCAATCCGAAAAGCTCGACCGGGCGGCTCGACGTCTTCACGCGCGTCATCGCCGACGGCGTGGACGCCTTCGACACGATCCCGGCCGGCTACCACGGCCGGCTGTTCGCCGAGATCTGCCCGCAGACGTTCCCCATCGTCGTCCGGCGGGGCTCCTGCCTGAGCCAAATCCGGCTGCGGATTGGCGATCCGGTGGAGAGCGATGCGCAGCTGCGGCGGTTGCAGGAGCGGGACGCCCTCGTTTCCGGCGGCGTCGTTGACATCCGAGGCGGTGTGGCTCTCTCGGTCGATCTCAGCGGCGCCGGCGACGGTCTCGTCGGCTACCGCGCCAAGCGGCACACCGGCATCGTCGACGTCGACAGGGCGGGCGCCTGTCCGATCGCCGAGTACTGGGAGCCGATCCACGTGCGCGGAGCCAAGCGCCTCATTCTCGACCCCGACCAGTTCTACATCCTGGCCTCGAAGGAGGCGGTGCATGTGCCGCCCACGCATGCCGCAGAGATGATGCCGTTCAACCCGCTCGTCGGCGAATTCCGCGTGCATTACGCGGGCTTCATGGACCCCGGATTCGGCCATGCGCCGGCCGGCGGATCGGGAGCGCGGGTGGTGCTCGAGGTGCGCTCGCACAAGGTGCCGTTCATCCTCGAGGACGGGCAGATCATCGGCCGCCTCGTCTACGAGCGCATGGCCGAGCGGCCGGACGTGCTCTACGGAGCCGATCTCAAGAGCCATTATCAGGCGCAGGGCCTCAAGCTCTCCAAGCACTTCGTGTAGGTGCGAGGGGCCCGGCATCACCCCTGGGGCCGGCGCCTCCTCCCGTCATTGCCCGGATCGGCACGGGGTTTAACCGAACCTTTACCCTGCAATGGGAGCCTCGAGGCTCCAGACCCCGGTCTTTTGCCGCGTCGGTGGGTCCTTGGCGACTGCATGCTGACGCTGGCGCAACCGGACTGGGGCCCGGTTTCGCCTCCGCCGCGACGGAAAGCTCGGCGCAGTCGCTCTGTGCGATGCGGAATTCAGGGCGGACGGGGACCGAAATGGCAGGGAACGAGCCACAGACGATGCAGCCGGCAGCGGGTGGCCGGGACAGCGAGCGCGTGGGTCTCGTGTGCCGGGCGGACGAATTGCGCGACTACCTGCGCCAGCTCTCGAGCCAGATCGCGGATGCCGATCGCCGCCACGGCGACACACTGCGGGAGTTGCGCGACAGGCTCTCGCGCATCGGCGAGTGTGAGGTCGAGCGGAAGGACATCGCGCCGCATGCGGCGGCGATCGCCCGAGAGGGCGGCGCCACGGGCGAGACCTCGTGGCCGGCGGCTGGCATCGGCGAGGACGCCGGGCGCGCTCCGCCGCCTCCCGCGCCATCGCGAGGACCGGGCATGGAGCCGCCGGTGCTGAAATCGGCGATCAAGGCAGGTCATGCGCTCGCGGACGCAGCTGGCGAATCAATGTTCCAGCCGGCGCAAGCGGCCAGCCGGGCGGCTGAGGCGCCGGGCGAGGAGGAGCCCTGGGATGCGCAGTCGGTCGCGGCGTTGGTGAAGATCTACGACGCGCCCGAGACGGGGCTCGGACAGACCGCAGGTGGGGGCAATCCGGCGGTCGAGGCGACCGTCGGAGCCGACAGCGGGCTTGGCGTGGGGCTGGCTCAGCCCGCCTGGGAGAGGGCGGCGAGCGAGGCGACCGTTTCCAGCGCCAGTTCCAACGCCAGCGGCGCCTCGGATCTCGGATCGTCCATTGCGCCGTCAAGCGCCAGCGACGCGCCGCATCTCGCTCGGCGAATTGATCGGATCGCGGCGCTGCTCGATGAATCGCTGGCGGCGCTGCGGGGCGACCGCATCCTCGCCGAGCTTAATGCCCGCTTCGCGACTCTCGAGACGGCGTGGGCGAAGGCCATGTCGGACATTGCGACACGGACCGACGTCGCCGGGCTGCGCATCGTCGAGGCGCATATCGCCGATCTTTCGGAGCGGATCGAAAAGGCGCAGGGGCACCTCGCGCGCCTCGACGCCATTGAGGCGCAGGTGGCCGACCTCGGCCGCAAGCTCAGCGACGAAGGACTTGGCAGACTGACCGGCGGCGCGGGACTGACGGAGGAGCAGTGCGCCCGCATCGCCGAGGAGGCCGCCGAGCGGGCGGTGCGATCGGCCGGCGAGCGGGCGACCGGTGGACGCGCCGCAGGCGCCGACGCGCAGGTCGCCGAGGCGGCCCGCGCGATCGCCGACGAGCGGCTCGCTGCCCTGCAGCAACTGCTTTCCGGCTTCATCGACGAGCGGCGGCAAGGCGCCGTCGAGACGCAGGAGGCGCTCACCACCCTCCAGGAAGCGATGCAGGTGATGCTCGACCGCGTCGAGGCGATGGAAAGCAAGTTGAGCCATGCGCCGGCGGCGACCGTGGAGGCGCCTCGCAACCCGCCCGCCGCGCACGCGGCTCCGGCTTCCGGATCCGGGGAAGAGCCCGCGCGCTGGTCAACGCCCCAACGCGTCTCAGGTGCGGCAGCGGCCGAGACCCTGGTCGAGGCCGACGAGTTCGAGCAGGCGAAGGCGGCGGCGAGAGCCGCCAAGGAAGCCGCGAGCCGCGGCGACTTCGACGGCCGCCGATGGGGCGATGGTGGCAGTGAGGCCGTCGCGAAAGGCGAATGGTCCCACCGGCCGGCGGAGCCGGCGGCGGGGGCTGCGGAACGGACCAGCCAATCAGCGGCGCATGGCGGCGCCGGCCCCGATCTGCGCAGCATCCGCGAGGCGC
>CAYWBX010000590.1:0-2810 GCA_964456015.1 uncultured Hyphomicrobiaceae bacterium
CGAGGTACTCAGGCACCAGGCAGAGGTTCACGTGCTCGCCAAGGACGAATGGGGCGGCGTCGTGAAAGTCACTGTCGGCCGCCAGGTGCTCGCCGACGACGTGCCGTTTCTCGAGCTTTCCGTCCTGCACGCCGGCACGCCGGTGCAGGATGCGCGGGTCTTCATCTGCAACCGGCCGACTCAGGGCGGCGGGCTCAAGCGCCAGATCGACCGCGTGCTCGCCGCCATGGGCGGCAAGGCCGCGTTCATGCTGCGCGCCTCGGATTTTCCGCCGAACCGGAAGAACCAGACCGCGCAGGCGTTCCGCAAGTACCGCGACGAGGGCGGCCGCTCCATTCTGGTGCCGATCCCGGACTGGGAACGCATGATGACGGTCGCGGAGTTCCATGCGCGCCATCGCGGCGATCCGGGATTTGCCGCCTGGGTCGAGCAGGCCAAGCTGCTGTCCGGCATCGCAGCAATCATCCAGCTTCTGCGCCTCGATCTGCTCGGCCGGCCCGTGCTTCGTGTTGACAACGCCGCGGCAGGACATGGCGTGGCTCAGGCCGCCGGTGGTCAGCCTTTCCCGGCAATCTCGCCGGAGTACGCGAGCATCATCGGCTCCCAGCTCGCTGATTGGATGGGCTGGCCCACGAGCCAGCCCGCGCCCGTCGCTTCGCCACCGGCCGCCCGGCCGCAGCAGGATGAGGAGGAAAACCTGCCGCTCTCTGTCATTCTCGACGAGAACGGCAGCAACGCCTCGAGCATCATTGCCGGACGCGAGATCGGCGGCCGCTCGAAGACGATCACGCTCAACCGCGACGTGCTCAAGCGGCATGCCGCCGTGCTCGGCGGCTCTGGCTCGGGCAAGACGACGCTTGCGCTGTCGCTCATCGAACAACTTCTGCTGCGCGGCATTCCGGTCGTCCTGATCGACCGCAAGGGCGATCTGTGCTCCTACGCCAATCCGGACGTGTGGCGGGCAAACGACGACGAGATGATCGACCGGCGCGGCGAGCGCGAGAAGCTCGCCGACTCGATCGACGTCGCCGTCTATACGCCTGGGCGCAGCTCCGGTCGGCCGATCTCGATCACGCTGCTTCCGAACGGCATCAACGAGCTGCCGGACCACGAGCAGCAGCTGCTTGCCAATCTGTCGGCGGCAGCACTCGGCGATATGCTGCATCTGAAGAACTCGGCCACGCACCAGAAGCAATCGGGCGTTCTGTCAGTCGCGCTGCGCATTCTTGGCGCTCGGCACAGCCGCGAGGTGTCGCTCGCCGACCTCATCCACTTGCTCGAAGAGGAGGACGCCGAGCTCACGGACCTGACGCAGCGCATGGACCCGTCCGGCAAGATCCGCCGCGACCTCATCGGCCAGCTTGACTCGCTCCGGCACCGCAATGCGGCCCTGTTCGAGGCGGGAGGCGAGCCGCTCAGCATGGAATCGTTGCTTGGCCGGGGGCCTTACGCGCGGCGCGACGGCCGCACGCGGCTGTCGATCATCTACACCGGCTTCCTTGGCGACAACGAGAACATCCTCTTCTGGGTGTCGCAGTTCCTCTCGGAGGCATTGCGCTTCTGCCAACGCAATCCGAACGACCAGCTGCAGGCCGTGGTCATGTTCGATGAGGCGGACCTCTACATACCCGCCAACGCCAAGCCGGCGACGGCGGAACCGCTGCAAAGCCTGCTGAAGCGCGCGCGCTCGGCGGGCCTCGGCATCATGCTCGCCACGCAGTCGCCCGGCGATCTCGACTACAAGAGCCGCGATCAGATCACGAGCTGGTTCATCGGCCGCGTGCGTGAGGACACCGCGCTGAAGAAACTCAAGGCCGCCTTCCAGAGCGAGGCGGGCCTCGATGCCGCGGCCGTGCTGCCCGGGCAGACCGTCGGCGAGTTCCATCTGGTGCAGGAGGGGCTTGTGCGGCCGATGAAAGCGCAGCGCTCGCTGATCCTCGCCGAGCAGGTGCCGTTCGATCGTATCGAGCAGCTCGCGTTCGAGACCAAAGGGCAGGACGAAAAGCAGCTGAAGCTCTTCGGCTAGCGGCCCGCCGGGCGCGTTCGCTGGATGAACCGGCAAAGCGATCCGGATTTCCACGGCTGGACAAGCAGGCGCGCCGGGGGGCAGTATCCGGCAACGGTCTCCGCCGCATGCCACGGCAGGGATCATGCCCGCGGGTGCCGATGCGTCAGCTCAATCTGGACCAGGTGAAGGCGCTGATCGAAGTCATCGAGTGTGGCAGCTTCACCGCCGCCGCCGCGCGCCTCAACCTGACGCAGCCGGCCGTCTCGCTGCAAATCCAGGAGCTCGAGAGCCGCTTTCAGGTCGGCCTCATCGAGCGAGTCGGGCGTCACATCCGGCCGACGCCCGCGGGCCTTGAGCTCGCGCGGATCGGACGCCGCCTCATCGCCGAGGCGGAAGAGGCGCATCTGGTGATGCGCCGCTACAGCGCCGGATTTCTGGGCCAAGTGCGTCTGGGCACGACCATGACGGCCCTCATCTACGTCATGCCGCCGGTGATCCGCGACCTCAAGGTAACGGCGCCGCTGATCGAGCTGAGGATTCGGACGGACTTCTCCGGCGGCACGCTGCAGGCTGTGTACGATAACGAACTCGATCTCGGGCTCTGCGTCGGACCTGTCAACAACCGGCACGTCGAGGCCATCCTGCTCAACCGCGAGCCGCTCGTTGCAATCTTCGCCTCGGACTGGCCGGGCGTGCCCGACGTTGTCGAACCCGCCATGTTGAGCCGCTGGCCGCTCATTCTCGGCAACCCGAAGTCGGCGCTCAGGGCGCTCACCGAGTCCTGGATCAGGACTGCAGGCCC
>CAYWBX010000591.1:0-2805 GCA_964456015.1 uncultured Hyphomicrobiaceae bacterium
TTCGCCGCGCAAGCCGAAATCCAACTGGACGAACACGAACAAGGAGCGCGCCCGCAGGATGATCGCCGAAGGCAGGATGACGCCCGCTGGACGCGCATCCCTGCCGCCTGATGTAGTGATAAAATCAAATAAGAGGTGACACATGGAACGAATTACTGTTGACCCCAAAATCCACTTCGGCAAGCCCGTCATCAAAGGCACGCGCATCACTGTCCAGAACGTGCTCGAACTGATCAACGAAGGACTGACCTTCGAACAGATCATTCAGGATTATTATCCCGACCTGAAAAAAGACGACATTCACGCCTGCCTCCAATATGCCATCGCGCTGGTGGCGGCTGAGGATATTCATATTACCTCGGTGGCGGCATGAAGTTTTTGCTCGACCAGGATGTGTATGCCCTGACCGCTCGTTTTCTCGCCGAGCAGGGACATGACGTGGTCACTGCTTCGCAATTAGGCTTATCCCGCGCGCAGGATTCTGATCTACTGAAACGCGCAGCAGATGATGGTCGTATTTTCGTCACTCGCGACAGGGACTACGGCAACCTGGTCTTCGTGCATGGCACGGGGAGCGGCGTAATCTACATGAGGATGTTGCCCTCCACCATGGAGGCTGTTCACATAGAAATGAAAAAGGTTCTCGAAACCTACAGCGAAACGGAACTGGCAAAAGCGTTTGTAGTGGTCGAAGGAAATCGCCACCGCATTCGAAAGGTAGAATGAAAAACTCCAAGCCCGTTTTCGCTCTGAGAACGGGCTTGATTTTTGTACGAAAATGCCGTTTCCCACCCCACTGCTGTCGCCGCCTGGGCTAGGTCCGCGCTGGGAAATGTGAAGAATTTTGAATTTACATAACCCAATCACCAAGCACACGAAGCCCGCAAAGAAAACAAAAGAATTTTCTTTGCGATCTTGGCGGGCTTCGCGGTGAAGAAGGCAATTATGCAAATCGGCGAAATGCTTTATGTCACCACCCGCGACGAACTACGCAAGTGGTTCGTCAAGAATCACGAAACCAAAAAAGAGATTTGGTTGATTCAATACAAAAAAGCCGCCAGGAAACCGTCCATCAACTACGTCGAGGCGGTGGAGGAAGCCATTTGCTTCGGCTGGATTGACAACATCGAAAAAAGCATGGACGCGGAACGCTACGCCACAAGGTTTTCGCCGCGCAAGCCGAAATCCAACTGGACGAACACGAACAAGGAGCGCGCCCGCAGAATGATCGCCGAAGGCAGGATGACGGAGTCGGGTCGCGCATCCCTGCCACCCGATGTGAAATGAGGTTGCGAAATGATTTCCTCGAACTTTGCCTATCCCGCCTACCATGCCTGCACGGACGTAAACGTCTGTGCTACGCCTCCAAAGCCGACTGGAAGTCGGTTAGTCCGCTTGAGCGGACTTGGTGCGAATAGCCCGACGGTTTATCGTCGGGCGGGCTTTGGAGATTTTGTTGACCAATGTCTAAATCAAGTTAAAACCAAATATCCATTCAGCGACTTCCTTAGTGGAAATGATTTGTATACTTATCCAAAGTTATTGACGGAGATTACATGACCCAACGCACCTACACCAATCGCCGCTACCTCGACGCCCTCGAAAAGAAAGTCCTAGTCTTCGACGGCGCAATGGGCACCAGCCTGCAAAAGCAGAATCTCACTGCCGAACATTTCGGCGGCGAACAATATAACGGATGCAACGACTACCTCGTCATCTCGTATCCCGAAGCCGTGGAAAAAGTTCACCGCTCGTTCCTCGAAGTCGGCGTGGACGTGATCGAGACAAACACCTTCCGCTCCAACCGCATCACGATGAAGGAATATGGCTTGCAGGATCGCGTGCTGGAGATCAATGAGGCTGCGGCGAGGTTGGCAAGAAGATTGGCGGACGAGTATACAGGTACACAGGTAGACTGGTACACAGGTACACAAGTAAACAACGCAACACACAACACGGAACACGGAACATCCGACTTTCGACCTTCGACCTTCAACCTTCAACCAAGGTTTGTCGCTGGCTCCATCGGTCCCTCGGGCAAACTCCCCTCGGCGGACGACCCCCAACTCTCCGATGTCACCTTCGATGAACTCGCCGACGTGTTCCGCGAGCAGGCGGTCGGTCTGATTCGCGGCGGCGTGGACCTCCTCCTCATCGAAACCTCGCAGGACATCCTCGAAGTCAAAGCCGCCATCGTCGGCATCCACAAAGCCTTCGAGGAGACGGGAGTCTATTTGCCGATTCAGGCTCAGGTCACGCTCGATACGACGGGACGCATGCTGCTCGGCACCGACATCAACGCCGCGCTTGCCATCCTCGAAGGCATGGGCATTGATGTCATCGGTCTCAACTGTTCGACGGGACCCGAACACATGCGCGAGCCCATCCGCATCCTCGGCGAGAATGCCACGCTGCCCGTCTCGTGCATCCCCAACGCGGGACTTCCGCTCAACGTGGACGGTCAGGCGGTCTATCCGCTCGAACCCGAACCGTTTGCGAACGACATGTTCGAGTTCGTGACCAAACACAACGTCCGCATCGTCGGCGGCTGCTGCGGGACGACTCCCGATCACCTGCGCCTCCTCGTGGAGAAATTGGAACGTTCCAACCTTCCAACCTTCCAACCTGAAAACCAACCCACGCCCAAACTTGCCTCCGCCATGTCAGCGATTGCCATGCGGCAGGATCCCCCGCCAACCCTGCTCGGCGAGCGACTCAACGCCCAGGGATCGCGCAAGTTCAAGCGCCTCCTGCTCGAAGAAAATTACGACTCCATTTTGGAGATCGCCCGCGAACAGGTGGAAT
>CAYWBX010000592.1:0-2805 GCA_964456015.1 uncultured Hyphomicrobiaceae bacterium
CCGTCCCGCACCCGCCGCCGCTTGCCCCGCCGGCCGACATGACCGCCACCGCCTCCGAGACTGGCTCCCATGGGTACCCCTCAGCTGCGCACGTCGATCTGGCGCGAGACGATCGCGGCGAACTCGTCGGCGAAGGCTTCGAGACGCTGCGCGAGCCGTGCCGAATCGGCCGAGAAC
The DNA here is from genome assembly GCA_964456015.1 of uncultured Hyphomicrobiaceae bacterium. Classification (GTDB taxonomy): domain Bacteria; phylum Pseudomonadota; class Alphaproteobacteria; order Rhizobiales; family Hyphomicrobiaceae. The sequence continues at coordinate 178 of CAYWBX010000592.1, forward strand.
TTGTTGTAGGCGATCACCGCCGGAATCGCCGCCAGGAGCCCGAGCGCAGTCGCAAACAGCGCCTCCGCGATGCCGGGCGCGACGGTCGTCAGGCTCGTATTCTTCGAGGCCGCGATCGCCGTGAAGCTGTTCATGATGCCGACGACCGTGCCGAAGAGGCCGACGAAGGGTGCCGTCGAGCCGACCGTGGCGAGGAACAGCAACCGCCGGTCGAGCCGCTCCATTTCCCGGCTGATGGTGACGTCCATCACCTTCTCGACCCGCAGTTGAATGCCGCCCAGCGCCCGGATGTTGCCCTCGACCGAACGTTTCCATTCGCGCATTGCGGCGACGAACAGCGCCGCCATCGAGAACGTGCGGTTGCGCGAGAGACCGGTGTAAAGCTCCTCGAGCGACTGACCCGACCAAAACAGCTGCTCGAACCGGTCCGCTTCGACCCGCGCCTTGCGGAACGCAAAAAGTTTCTCGATGATGATCGCCCACGACCAGATCGACGCCAGCACGAGGCCGATCATCACCAGCTGCACGACGATGTGGGCCTGGAGAAACAGTTCCAGGAACGAGTGTCCGCCGGCCTTGGCCGCCGTGCTCCTGAGCAAATCCGCCGGATTCATGCCTAACCTGTCATCTGCAGGAAGGATCGGTCGCGCCCAGCACGGAGCCATCCGCGCGAAGGCAGCGCCGCCGCCTGCTGCCACGTCACCTCAGGCCGGGCCGCCCGCAGCGCGCCCAGCTCCCCGAGCCTGCTTGTCTGCCGCCAATGTGACTAAACTTCGACCCTCGGCGGGTCGATATACACCGATCAGATATCCGATTCGGCCGAGCGCCGAGCCGCCGCGGAGCACGGCGCCGCGCGGTTGACCGCTGGCCGATTGCCAGTCGTCGCTGGCCGCCGGCGGGCGTTCCGCCTCAGCCGGCGCGCGAGAAGACGAGCCGGCCCTGGCCGTCGGTCTCGCGCCTGACGCGCCCCTGCGCCAGGAGATAGTGAGCGTGCGCCAGTGTCTCGGCGAAGGCATGCCGCCCTTGCCCCTCCGCCACCGCCTTCGGAAAGAGTCCGCGAGCAAGCTCCATCGCCGTCGATGGCTTGTGCAAGAGCCCCTCGAGCAGCTTGAGCCGCAGTTCGTGGTGGTACGCGAGTTCCTCCACGCGCGCATGCAGGCCCTTGAACGGCAGGCCGTGCGAGGGCAGCACGAGGCGCGGCGCCGGCAGCGCGCGGAAGCGATCGAGCGAGGCCAGATACTCGGAAAGCGGATTGGCCTCGGGCTCGGCCGGAAACACGCCGATCATCGGCGAAATCTTCGAGAGGATCTGATCGCCCGCGATCAGGATGCGGTCTTCCGCGCACCAGAACGAGGCGTGCTCGGCCGCGTGCCCCCCGCACACCATCACGTCCCAGGTGCGCCCGCCGAAGGCGAGCCGGTCCCCGTCCCTGAGCCGCTCGATCGCCGGCGGGAGCGGCACCATTTGCGCGTTGGTGCGCCGGCGCTCGTCGGCGAAGCTCTCGATCGTCTCGGCGTCACAGCCGTGCGCCTTGAGGAATTTGAGATTCTGCGGCGCGATGAGCGAACGCGATTCGTCAAGCCTCACCGTCGCGTGCAGCCATTCGACGAGCGTGATGTGATAGGGCGGCGCGCCCGCCTCGGCGTGGAGCACGCCGGCGAGCCCCACATGGTCCGTGTGCCCGTGCGTGGCGATCATGCGCACGACCGGCGCGTCGGCGAGAACTGTTCGTGCGAGCTCAGCCCAAATGGCGCGCGCCTCGGCGTTGGCGGTGCCGGTGTCGATGGTCGTCCAGCCGTCCGCCTCGCGCAGGAGCCACACGTTCACGTGGTTGAGGCGAAAGGGCAGCGGCACCCGCGCCCACAGGATCCCTGGAGCGACCTCGATGGTCTCGGCGCCGCGCGGATGACGCTCGAACGGATAGCGGATCGGCGCAGGCGCGACGCCTGATGTCCCGGTGCGGCTCCCGGACCGCTCGCGCGCCGTCGCGCCGCCGGTTGCGTCCATCTGCGAATCTCCGCCCCGTGTTTAAGTCCGGACAAGCCCATACCGCACCGCAGCGCGCTTGGCTACCCTGCCCGGTCCCGCGAATGCAAGCTATGCACGGACGGGATGTTGCCGCTGCGCCCGGCCCGAGCGGCCCCGACGGCGGAAGCGGCACACCTTCCGAGCAATTCACGCCCCCCTCGCACCTGATCCGACCCGCCTCACCCGAAATACCGCTTCTCCAGCATGCAATGCACCCCGTTATTGCCGTTGACGAGCTGGGTAACGCGCAGGTCGGCGGCAAGCGAGCAGAGCATGTAGGCGTCCTCGCGCGAGAGGTTCTTCCGGCCACAGATGAGCGCGATCATCTCGCGGAGCGCAATTTTTGCCGCCTGGTCCAGATCGGGATCGAACGCCATGGTGATCTGGTGCGTTGGCGTCTCGGCACGCGGCCAGGTGAGCTTCAGGCCCTTGCGAAGTCCGAACTTGAATGTGCCCGTGAGCGCCGTCTCGATGGCGGTGACGCACACCTCGCCGTCGCCCTGCGCCCCATGCCCGTCGCCGCACGAGAAGTTCGCCCCCGGCACATGCACGGGAAGGAGGAGCCTGGTACCCGCCACCAGCTCCTTGTTGTCCAGGTTG
>CAYWBX010000593.1:0-2798 GCA_964456015.1 uncultured Hyphomicrobiaceae bacterium
GCCGAGAACGACCGCATCTTCCCGGGCAAGCAAGCGCGCGCCATGCATGCGGCCTTCCTTAATGCCGGCGGCAAAGGCGAGATCCTGGTGATCCCACCGTTCCGCAAGGACGGCCACGACATCGTCTCTGACAGCGAGGCCGTCGCGCAGTGGTTCCCGAAGGTGTATTCGTTCCTGAAGGAGGTCAAGCCGCCGCAGACGAGGGATCGATAGACTGAAAGCACGGGGGCGGTGCAAGGTCGACAACGGAGAGTTGCCGTGAACGAGTTCGAAAAGCGCTATCGCGCCAAGCAGCAGATCGAGGCGATGAAGGGCTTCTACCTTCACGCCATCGCCTACGTGCTGGTGATCCTCATCCTTTTCGTGGTCAATTGGCAGGTCGGCGGCGACTGGTGGGTGCATTGGCCGTTCATCGGCTGGGGCCTTGGCCTTGGCCTCCATGCGGCGCTGGTGTTCGGCCATATGCCGGACTTCGTCAAGCGCTGGGAGGAGCGCAAGATGAAGGAGCTTACCGCCAAGATGGACAGCACGCCCCGGCCCTCACCCGAGCGGCAAGGGTGAGGCAGCGGTCCAGGGGTGGCGTGGGCCGGCGGCCGCAATTCTCTGCACCCTGCGCAGGCGACCCTCAGGGCCAGCCATGCCGTCTTCGTAGGCGGCGATGAAGAGCCGCCCGACCACGACCTCGAGGAGCTCATTCGGCTTCAACAGGAATGCGGGATTGCTGGGGCGGCCGTGGCGCTCGTGGCCGAGCGCGAAAGTCTCGTAGAGCAGAATGCCGTCATCGGCGACCGCATCGAGGATCGCCGGCAAAATGGGCCGCCAAAGGTAGTTGGTGACGACGACTGCATCGAAGCGGCGCCCGGCAAATGGCGGCGGCGAGCCGGTCTCGAGGTCGGTCGCGATGATCTCGACGCCCGACCGGCCGGCGAGATCGGCGAGGCCGGCGACGTCACGGTCGACACCCGTCACCCTCAATCCGAGATCAAGGGCAAGCCGCATGTGCCGCCCTCCACCCGCCGCGATGTCGAGCACGCGACCGCCGGGGCGCGTGGCACCGATGAAGCGGGCGATCCAGGCCGATGCGGCGCCCGGGCCCCGGCTATGCCCGGCGTGGTCGGCCATCGAAGCCCCGCGGTCGGCAAGTGGCCGGAGAATCCGGCAGTGCCCGTTGCCTGGGCGGTGCCGACAGCCATATAAGGTCTGTCATGGCCAGCTCCGACCCCATCCCTTTCCTGAAAATGAACGGTCTCGGCAACGAGATCGCCGTCGTCGACGGCCGCGCCGGTGGCCTTAAGATGACGCAAGAGGCGGCGCGGCGCATCGCGGCCGATCAACGCACGCATTTCGACCAGATGATGGTTCTCCTGCCGCCGCGCACGCCTGGTACGGACGCCGGCATCGCCATCTACAATTCGGACGGGAGCACGGCGGGGGCCTGCGGCAACGGCATGCGCTGCGTCGCTGACTACCTCGTCGCGGCGACCGGCAAGACGAGCTTCCTGCTCGAGACCTCGGCCGGCATCCTCGCGGCCTCGGCCGCCGGCGGCGGGCTCTATAGCGTCGACATGGGCAAGCCCCGCTTCGCCTGGCAGGAGATCCCACTCTCCGAGCCGTTTCATGACACGCGGCGCATCGAACTGCAGATCGGTCCGATCGACAACCCGGTGCTGCACAGCCCGAGCGTGGTTAACGTCGGCAATCCGCATTGCGTCTTCTGGGTCGACGACGTGGAAGCACACGACCTCGCCCGCATTGGGCCGTTGCTGGAGAATCACCCGCTGTTCCCGGAAAGGGCCAATATCTCGCTCGCGCAGGTGATCTCGCGCACGCACATCAAGGTGCGCACCTGGGAGCGCGGAGCGGGGCTGACGAAGGCCTGCGGATCGGCCGCCTGCGCCGCCGCCGTCGCGGCTGCACGCCTGCGCCTCGCCGAGCGAAAGTCGAAGGTCTCGCTGCCCGGCGGCGACCTCGAGATCGAGTGGCGCGCGGACGACCATATCCTGATGACGGGTCCCGTAGTGCACGAGTTCAAGACACGTCTTGATCCTCGCACGCTCACGGTCGAACTGGCTGCTGTCACCGGCTGACGGCGGTTCGGTTTGGTGCACTGGCGCCGGCGCCGACGAATGGCTAGATAGGTGAGCAGGGCGCCACGCCTCCGGCGGGTCCCCGTTCTTGTTGCTTTGGGTCCCAACGCGCGCGATGACCGAACCTCGCATCATATCATTCGGCTGCCGCCTCAACTCTGTCGAGGGTGACGTCATGGCCGCGCATGCGCGCGCGGCGGGGATCGACAACGCCGTCGTCGTCAATTCGTGCGCGGTGACCGAAGAGGCGGTGCGGCAGGGCCAGCAGGCCATCCGCCGCGCCCGCCGCGAGAACCCTGGCGCGAGGCTCATCGCTACGGGCTGCGCGGTGCAGACCGATGCCGGGCGCTTTGCCGCCATGGCCGAGATCGACAACGTCATCGGCAACGCCGAGAAGCTCGACAGGGCTTCCTGGCTGCGCCTCGCCGGCGATCCGTCGGGTCAGCCGAGGGTCGATGTCGGCGAGATCATGCGGGTAACGACGACGGCCGGTCACATGTTGGCGGCGACCGGCTCGCGAACACGCGCCTTCCTGCAGGTGCAGAACGGCTGCGACCATCGCTGCACCTTCTGCATCATTCCCTTTGGCCGCGGGCCATCGCGCTCGGTGCCGCCCGACGAGGTCGTCGACGGCGCCCGTCGGCTCGTCGAGAACGGCCATATCGAGATCGTTCTGACGGGTGTCGACATCACGTCCTACGGCGCGGACTT
>CAYWBX010000594.1:0-2271 GCA_964456015.1 uncultured Hyphomicrobiaceae bacterium
GACACCGACGCCGGGCCGGGAGGCCATCAGCCGCTTCTCGAGACAGACGCTGCGCGCCTTGAGCACATGCCCCGGGCGCACGGGTTTGAGCCACCGCACCTCGTCGATGGCATTGGCGCCGAGGGCGGCAAACTTGCTCAGGAGCCCATCGTAAAGCATGCGCATGAACATGGCGCAGGTGTGCCAGCCCGAGGCACAGAGGCCCTTTACGAGCGAGAGCTTTGCGGCCTCCTCATCGACGTGGTGGGGCTGCGGATCGAAGGCGCTGGCGAATTCAAGGATTTCCGCCTTGGTGACCGGATAGGCGCCGTAGGTGTAGACCTTGCCCGTCTCCATGTCCTCCCAGCAGAGCCTGGTGTCGTTGCTCGACTTCATTCCGTTGCCGTCTCCCGGTTAGTGTCGCTTCGTGAGGACCCTGTATCAGAGCCGCCTTGAACGCCAGCCTGGCGTCAGCCGCGGATGGCGGGAGACAGGTATTCGCCAAACGCCAGGCGGACCCATGCCGATCGAACCAGCGGACCGGCATCGCTCGCCCGGGTCCTGTCAGCGGGGTCGGACGCGGTCGGGCGGTCACAGATGTGTGAGATCAAATTGACCGACGTTCATCTCGCCGCCTCCAGCCTTCGCTGCTATTTATGGATCGAGCCGGATCGGAAACCTGCGCGAGGCTGGCAAAGCTTTAGCGGCTCTCCATGGCAGTGGTGGCCAGCCTCAGCATTTTCCGATCCGGCGGTCGGTCACGGCCGCTCTTACGCGCCAGCACAGGCGCCGTCCCGGGGGCCGACGCTCAGGGTTCCGGCCACTGCGCCGCTCGCGCAGGGGTCGATCAGGTCCCGGAAGGGTACCGCCTCCCTGCCCTTCCGGGACGGCTCAATTCGCTACGCGCACGCCGCACGCCTTGCCGCCGCTGCAATTCTGTGTGTCCGTTTCGGGCTCTCGGGAATCGCAAGGGAGGTGATCGACCGATGATTGGGGCTCGCGCGACAGCTGCCGGGCTCGTCGCGGCCGCGCTCGCGGGGGCGTCCCTGCTGCAAGCCGCGGCCGTGACGGAAGCGCGCGCCCAGGCAATCGGTGAGGAATTGGCGGCGCGACTGACGCAGGATCAACAGCGCGTCTATGTGCTCTATCTGCGGGCCCGCAAGGCGTTCGAGAACGAACTGGCGGCCTATTGGATTGCCGTCGAGGAGAAGCGGGAAGGGCGCCGGCGTAAGCGCGCGCAGAACATCGCCTTCACGGCGGACGACTACATCGCGGATCAGCCGCCCAAGTATGCGGGACCGTCGCTGCCGCCTGAGATCGCACGGATAGTCGCCGAGGTGAAGCCGCCGGAGCCAGAAGCGCCGAAGCCTCAGGTCGCGGATTTCCTCGCGGCGGCGCGCGCCGAGTACGGGTTCAGCCCGACTCCTGTGAGCGAGCGGGAGTTCAAGCGGCGCTATGCGGAGGAGGCCTTGCGACTTGGCCTCACCAAGGCGCAGGTGGTCCGCGTCTATGCGCTCGAGACCGGCGGCCGCGGCACCATCGACATGCAAGCCGGCATCGATCCCGAGACGAAGAAGGGCAAGCCGATCTCGTCCGCGCTCGGCTACGCGCAATTGCTCACCGCCAATTCGACGAGCGAGCTTCTCAAGCATGGTGACGGGTTCATCCAGCGGCTTGAGGAGATGGCGCGGGCCCGCGGCGCGCCGGGCGCGCGGGCGGCCTCGCTGCGCCACAAGGCGGCGGTGCTCAGGCGCATGATGCGCGCGGTCCGCGCCATTCCGCGCGACTGGAATGCACACGTGAAGTTCGCCAACACGGCGAAAGGGCTCGGCATCCACGCTCTCAATCTCGATGCCGACATCGGCCCGTGGTTGCAGGTGATCAAGCTCAAAGGGCTCAAGGAGGAAGCGGAGCGCGCCGGCCGCCGGAATCTGACCGGCGCCGAGATCGAACTCATGAACCTTGCCGGGCCGCGCACGGGCCTCGAGATGATGGAGCCGGTGGCGCGGAAAATGCCGACGGCCAACTTCTTCAGCCAGGTCGGCTACTACCGGAACACGATCGTGCGAGAGAAGACGGCGGCCGAGCTGCTCGCCGCTCTCGATGAGCGCATGGACGTGCACATGAAGAAGCCTGGAGCCGTTGAATTCGCCCAGGCGTTCGACGCCGCCACGCGCAACGCGAGGTCCGTTGCTGGACAGTAGGCCTCGCGTGGCGCGGAAGATGTTGACCCAGTCGTCATGCCGGGGCGACCCCGCTTAGAGCGGCTCGACGACGACGGCCGTGCCGTAG
>CAYWBX010000594.1:2281-2797 GCA_964456015.1 uncultured Hyphomicrobiaceae bacterium
TAGCCACTTACGCGAGGGCCAGCAAGGCAGGCGAACGCGCGAGAGCCTTGGCGACGCGTCCTTCGACCCTCAATCGGGCTCGACGACGACGGCCGTGCCGTAGGCCAGCACCTCGGTGACGCCGGCGTTGATTTCGTTGGCGTCGTAGCGCATGGCAATGATCGCATTCGCGCCAAGCGAGGCGGCGTGCGCAACAAGCAGGTCGTGCGCCTGCTGGCGCGCCTGCTCGGCCAGCTTGGTGTAGATCGTAATCTCGCCGCCCTTCATCGTCTGCAAGAAAGCGCCGAGGCCGGCGACGACATTGCGCGAGCGGACCGTGACGCCGCGGACCAACCCGATCACGCGCACGATGCGATGACCCGGCAAATCGTTGGTGGTCACCGTCAGCATGGCCTGTCGCTCACGCAAGCCTCGCGGCCGAGCCCGCCACCTCCCGTCGCCTGCAAAGGCTCGGGGCAGCACGTCCCGCGGCCCCGCCGGCGCCCCTCCCGGAGCGCCGGCGGCCCGCGCTCCGGC
>CAYWBX010000595.1:0-2795 GCA_964456015.1 uncultured Hyphomicrobiaceae bacterium
GATCTCGGTCGGATGGCGGTCAGGACTTGGCATCGGCCGGATCCACGATCATGGCGCTGATCTCGGCCTCGGCTACTACCTGGCCCTCGACCTTGGCCTCCCCGTAAAACCGCCAGACCGGTCCTCGATTGCGCATCTTCTTGACGTGCAGGTGGAGCTGATCGCCCGGCACGACGGGCTTGCGGAATTTCGCCCGCTCGATACCCATGAAGTAGACGATCTGCGGAATGTCCTCCCTGCCCGCATGGTGCACGCAAAGCGCGCCGGCGGTCTGCGCCAGCGCCTCGATGATGAGCACACCCGGCATCACCGGATAGCGCGGGAAATGTCCCTGGAAGAACGGCTCGTTGATGGTGACGTTCTTGATGCCGACGCAGCTCTCGTCGCGATCCATGTCGCGGATGCGGTCGATCAGCAGAAACGGATAGCGGTGCGGCAAGAGCTTCATGACGCGGGCGATGTCCGCGCTGGCAAGCTCCGTCCTGGTCTCGCTGTCACTCATCGATCACGCTCCGCCAATCGGGCGCGCCCTCAGCCGCGGGGGCCGCGCCCTCATTCCTCGCCTGTCGCGTCCTCGCCGCCGGTCGGACGGCGACGCACCAGACGCTTCATCACCGCAACGCCGCGCGCAAACTCCTTGAGCGGTACCGCCGGCGTCCCGGCCATGCGCGCGCCGGCCGGCACGTCGTGGGTCGGGTGGGCGGCGCCGGCGATCTGCGCACCGTCGCCAACCTTGATATGCCCCACGAGTCCGGACTGTCCGCCCATCACGACGAAATCTCCCAGCGTTGTCGACCCGGAGATGCCGACCTGGCCGACGATCACGCAATGGCGCCCCAGAACGGCGTTGTGCCCGATCTGGACGAGGTTATCAATTTTCGTGCCCTCGCCGATGATCGTATCCTTAAGCGCCCCCCTGTCGATGGTGGTGTTGGCCCCGATCTCGACGTCGTCCTGGATGATGACCCGGCCGATCTGCGGCACTTTGAGGTGCCCCCGCGGCCCCATGGCGAAGCCGAAGCCGTCCTGCCCGATGCGCACGCCCGCGTGCAGAATGACACGATCGCCGACGAGGGCATGGGTGATGGAGGCACCCGGGCCCACGAAGCCGTCCCGCCCGATGGCAACCCGGTAACCGACGACCGCCCCGGCCGAGACGACCGTACCCCGCCCGATCTGGGCTTCGCGGCCGACAACGGCGCCGGGCTCGATGACCGCGCCCGGCTCGATGAACGCCGTCGGGTGCACGAGGCCCATCCCGTCGGCGGCGGCGAACTGGGCCGCTTTGGGGCGCATGGCTTCGGGGTAGAAGAGCTGCAGGGCGAGCGCGAAGGAACGATAAGGCGCCTTGGCGACCAGCACATTCACCCCGGCCGGCACGCGACTGACCAGGGCCGGCGCGGCGATGCACGCCCCCGCCCGCGTGCGCTGCAGGGCGTCGAAATACTTCCGGTTGTCGATGAACGAAAGATGCGACGGTCCCGCATCGGTGAGCGCGCGGACATCCTCGATCATCCGGCCCGGATCGGCGGCGGGCGCGACCTCCGCCTCGATGCGCCGCGCAATGTCCGCGATGGAGAAAGGGCCTTCGCGCTTGAAAAAGCCGGGGTGCTCCATCGAATCGGACCTTGTCGCCGGGGGTTCCGGAACAGCCCTAGCGATCCGCGCGCCGTCGCACAAGCGACGCCTCGCCTCATCCCCACGACAATGACCGCTCAGCGAAACGGGACCGCCAGGGGCCCGTCGCCACACCCGATGCGCGCGACCGGAAAACCCAACCCGCTCAAAACTTGGTGCTGGCGCCGAAGCGGAACAGCTGCTCGTTGTCGTTGGCGTCCTTGACCACCGCCCAGCCGAAGTCGCCGCGAAGCGGACCGAGCGGGGAATCCCAGATGAGGCTCGTGCCGACCGACACCCGGACCTTGTTCGAGTCCGCGATTTGGATCGGCCTGAGGGTCACCGGATCTTTCGTGCCGTTGAGCGCCTGCACCGACTTCGCCACCCCGAACAGCGAGCCCGCGTCGACGAAGAAGGCGCCGCGAATGCCGAGGTCGTCGGGCACCATCGGGATCGGGAAGCGGACTTCCGCCGTTGCCGCCCAGAAGGTGGTGCCGCCCAGCGCATCGCCCGTGGACAGATCGCGCGGGCCGATACCCGCCCGGTCGAAGCCGCGGATGGTCTCGCCACCCTTGTAATAGACGTCGATCAGACGAACATCGTCGCCGCCCCAGCCTTGGATATGCCCGCCCTGCGCCCGGCTGACGAAGGTGATCTTCTCGGTGATCGGGTAGTAGTAGCGGGCCTCGCCGAACAGGCGCACGTACTGCACGTCGCCGCCGAGGCCGGCGAAGTCGACGCCGCCGGTCAGGAAATAACCGCCGGTCGGGTTCTTCGGATGGTTGCGCTTATCGAAGGTCACCGTCGTGCCGACGAGCGACGACCAGTAGACGCCCTCCGCCTGGCGGATCGCCAAGGACGCCACCCGACCATCGTCGCCGAGGTTCTTGTCAACCTCGTAGATCTCATCGCGCGACAGCGTGTAGTAGGTGTTCATCCATAGGTTTTCGGAGAGCGGGAAGCCGAGGCGCACGCTGCCGCCGGTCTTACGATTGCGGAACGCCCCGTAGCGCGTCTGGTTCACCTCCTTGTGGAAGATGTCGAAGCCCGCAGCGAGATTGCGATCGAGGAACCGCGGCTCCGTGAAGCTCAGATCGATCTGCAGCCGTTCGAGCGAACCGGCAAGGCGCAGGCGCAAGAACTGACCGTTGCCCAAAAGGTTGCGCTCGGTGAGGCTG
>CAYWBX010000596.1:0-2793 GCA_964456015.1 uncultured Hyphomicrobiaceae bacterium
GCAGCCGCAGGCCGCCCTGCAGATGCATGGTGAAGGATTTCGAGACCTGCTCCAGGGCGAGTAGAGTTGTCATGTTCAAACCTGCAGCACCGAGGAGACCAGAAGTTGGGTGTACGGTTCGCGCGGATCATCGAGGACCTGGTCCGTAAGGCCGGTCTCGACGACGCGGCCCTGGCACATCACCATCACACGATGTGAAAGCAGGCGCGCCACGGCGAGATCATGTGTGACGATGACGACGGACAGACCAAACTCGGCCACCAGGGTGCGCAACAGATCCAGAATGCGCGCCTGCACCGAGACGTCGAGGCCGCCGGTCGGTTCGTCCATGAAGACGAGGCGCGGATGCGTCACGAGGTTGCGGGCGATCTGCAGTCGTTGCCGCATGCCTCCCGAGAAAGTGTGCGCCGGATCATCGATGCGGTCGGCAGCAATCTCCACCCGCCGCAGCCAGTCTGCCGCTGTGGTGCGGATCCGGCCATAGTGGCGTTCGCCCACAGCCATCAGCCGCTCGCCGACGTTGGCACCAGCCGTTGCGCCCATGCGCAGCCCGAGCGCCGCATCCTGATGCACAAATCCCCAGTCGGTGCGCATCAGCAGCCGCCGCTCCGCCTCGGTCAGCGTCGCCAGATCTCGCGCGATACCGTCGCGCATCCGGTACGTAACGGACCCCGTGTCGGCTTTCAGGAGCGTCGAGAGCAGCCCGAGCAGCGTTGACTTTCCCGATCCCGACTCCCCGACGATCGACAGCACCTCGCCGGGGTAGAGATCGAAGGTGACGTCCATGCAGCCAATGCGTGCCCCATACCGCTTGCTGAGCCCGCGAGCGCTGACCAGGGGCTGCTCGTCGGTGCCGCTCATCACTCGACCTCCCCAACTGGCGGGGTGGCCTTAGCAACCGCCCAGCAAGACAAGATGTCACTTCCGCCATGCATGGTCATCACGCCAAGTCCGCTGCCGCGACCGGCGCCTCCCCCAGCATCTCGCCGCGATGCCCCGCTGCGCGACGCCGCTCGCAATAGTCCGTATCCGAGCAAACGAACATGCGGCCGCCCTGGTCGTCGAGAACCACTTCGTCCAGGTAGGCATCGTGGGCTCCACACAGGGCGCAAGGCTTAGGGAATCTGTTGACTTCGAATGGGTGGTCCTCGAAGTCGAGCGAGACAACGGCAGTGTGCGGCGGAACGGCATAGATTCGCTTCTCGCGACCGGCACCGAACAATTGCAACGCCGCGCTCATGTGCATTTTCGGGTTATCGAACTTCGGCGTCGGGGACGGATCCATCACGTAACGCCCATTCACCTTGACCGGATAAGCGTAAGTTGTGGCGATGTGGCCATGACGCGCTATGTCTTCGTACAGCTTGACGTGCATGACGCCGTACTCCTCAAGCGCGTGCATGGCGCGCGTCTCCGTCTCTCGCGGCTCGAGAAAGCGCAGAGGTTCGGGGATCGGCACCTGAAACACGATCACTTGATCGGCGGTTAGCGTCTCCTCCGGGATGCGGTGACGCGTCTGAATTATGGTCGCTTTCGCCGTCTCGGTGGTGGTGACGAGTCCTGCGGTTCTTGCGAAGAAGTTTCGGATGGACACCGCGTTGGTCGTGTCGTCGGCACCCTGATCGATGACTTTGAGGATATCGTCCTGGCCAATGATCGCAGCAGTCACCTGGATGCCGCCGGTGCCCCAGCCGCGCGGCATCGGCATCTCACGCGAAGCGAACGGCACCTGGTAGCCCGGGATGGCAATCGCCTTCAGGATCGCCCGGCGCAGCATGCGCTTGGACTGTTCATCGAGATACGCGAAGTTATAGCCAGTCTCGCAAGTCGGGACGTTCGGATCAGTTATCATGTTCCCTCATGCTTTCTCCGGATTACTCAAAGCCGCCGCCAGAGGATGCTCAGCCCCCTGCTGTTGCTGCTCGGCTCTCAGCTTGCGCACGAGTTGTAGTTCGGATTGGAAGTCGACGTAGTGCGGCAGCTTCAGGTGCTCGACAAAGCCGGTCGCTTCGATGCTGTCGGCGTGCATGAGCGCGAACTCTTCATCTTGAGCCGGAGCGGTGATGTCTTCGCCAAGCTCGCGCGCCCGCAGAGAGCGATCGACAAGCGCCATCGCCATCGCGCGCCGCTCGGTCTGACCGAACGTGAGCCCATACCCGCGGGTGAACTGAGGCGCCGTCTCCGCGGATCCCTTGAACTGATTGATCATCTGGCACTCGGTGACGCTGATGGCGCCAAGCGGCACAGCGAATCCGACTTCCTCAGCGAAAAATTCGATCTCGACCTCGCCGAAGCGGATCTCGCCCGCAAAGGGATGCGTCCGGCCGTAGCCTCGCTGAGTCGAGTACGCCAGCCCCAGCATGAAGCCTTCGTCGGCACGAGCGAGAGACTGCAAGCGGACGTCGCGTGCGGCAGGAAACGTCAATGGATCTCGTGTGATGTCGCCAACCCTGCCGTCGGCCTCCTCCGGCGGGCTCGGCTCGATCAGCGCCTCGCTCGAGAGAAGGTCAGTCACACGTGGCATGGCAACCTGATGGGCTTCGGGCACGGGTACCTCCACAGGTCGAGGCACTGGCGTGCCAGCGGCAAGCGCAAAGTCGAGCAGACGATGCGTATAGTCGAAGGTCGGCCCCAGGATCTGACCGCCAGGCAGGTCCTTGAATGTCGCCGAGATCCGTCGGCGCACTGCGATCCTTTCCGTGTCCAGCGGCTCTGCGTAACCAAATCGCGGGAGCGTCGTGCGATAGGCCCGAAGCAGGAAAATCGCCTCGATCAAATCTCCGCGTGACTGCT
>CAYWBX010000597.1:0-2778 GCA_964456015.1 uncultured Hyphomicrobiaceae bacterium
GATCTATGCCGGCGGCATGGCTCTGGACGTGGCGGTGCTGTCGCCGAAGATCGTCGGGGGCAGGATCGGCCTCCATCCCGTGTGGTTGATGTTCGCGCTGTTTGCGTTCAGCTATCTCTTCGGCTTCGTCGGCGTCCTCGTCGCCGTGCCGGTGGCCGCCGCCATCGGCGTGCTCGTGCGCTACGGCCTCGAGGTCTATCTCGGCAGCACCGTCTACCGTGGCGCCGGCAAGCCGCCTGGAGCACCGGGAGCCATGACGTGATGAACGGCGAGCCCGAGCAACTCGTGCTGGATCTTCCGCATCGGCCCGCGCTCGGTGCCGAGGACTTCCTCGTCAGCCCGGCGAACCGGTCCGCCGTGGCGCTCGTCGATCTGTGGCCGGACTGGCCGCACGCCTGCGCCATGGTGGTCGGTCCGCCGCAATCCGGAAAGACCCATCTGGCCAACGTCTGGCGAGCACGATCCGGGGCCGGCGCAGCCCTTGCCGCGGCGAGCCTTACGGACTCAGATGCCGAACGGCTCGCCGCGACCACGGCAGCGGTCGTTGAGGATCTCGATCGAGGCATCGGCGACGAGCGGGCGCTCTTCCACATGCTGAACATCGCGCGCGAGCACCGCGCATTCGTCCTGCTGACTTCGTCCGTGGCGCCGGGCGATCTTACCGTTCGCCTGCCGGATCTGAGGTCCCGCTTGCGGGCGCTGCCGGTCGTGCGCATCGAGCCGCCGGACGAGGATCTCTTGCGGCCCGTGCTGGTCAAGCTGTTCTGCGACCGGCAACTTCAGGTGGAGCCTTCGGTCATCGCCTATCTGAGCCGGCACATGGAGCGTTCGTTCGCGGCCGCCGCCTGCCTCGTCAGCGAGATCGATCGCCGTGCGCTCGCGACGCGGCGCCGGGTCACAAGAACGCTTGCCGCCGAGGTGCTCGCACTCTCGACCGCGTCCGGCCGCGAGATGTGAGCGCCGGCCGCTCGGCTGTCACCGAAATGCCCCGGGCAGCCGGTTGCGGGGGCGGCCGCGCCGTCGCCGGGCGGCTTGATTGCGACGGGGCAAGCCCATAGCACCTGTCCGTGAAACGGCCGGGGCCGCCTGCGCTAACGCCTGGGTGACCCCGCCGGTATAGTCTGCTGGTCGCGGAGGACGCCGTGAGCACGACGAGAGCGAAGACCAAGGAGACGAGACCGGCCCAGGATGTGCCGCCGCCGCCGACGGGGGCGGCGCGCTTCTATAACCGGGAGCTCTCGTGGCTGCAGTTCAACCGGCGGGTGCTCGAAGAGGCGCAAAACCGGCGCCATCCCCTGCTTGAGCGGATTCGATTCCTGTCCATCTCGGCATCCAACCTCGATGAATTTTACATGGTGCGGGTGGCCGGGCTGCACGGCCAGGTTGCAGCGAACGTGACCAACGTGAGCCAGGACGGGTTGACCCCCGCCCAACAGCTCGCCGAGATCAGCCGCGAGGTGGCCCGCCTGACGGCCGATCAGCAGGCCTGCTGGGCAAGCCTCCTGCGCGAGCTCGACGCGGCCGGCCTTCGCGTGATCACGGCGCAGGAGCTCACCCCCGCCGAGCTCGCCTGGCTCGAGACGCATTTTCTCAGCCGCATCTTTCCCGTTCTGACGCCCATCGCCATCGATCCCGCGCATCCCTTTCCGTTCATTCCGAACAAGGGCTTCGTGCTTGGGCTCGAACTCGAGCGCAACGGGCAGCCGGCGACGATGCACGCCCTTCTGCCGATCCCGGGCCAGCTCGATCGCTTCGTCCGGCTGCCGTCGGAGCCCGCGCACGGCGAGCCGCAGCCGGCCACGATCCGCTTCATCAGCATCGAGGCGATCATCGGTCTCTTCGTGGGCCGCCTTTTTCCGGGCTATCACATTGCACGGCAGGGCGCGTTCCGCATTCTTCGCGACAGCGACATCGAGGTCGAGGAGGAGGCCGAGGACCTCGTGCGCTTCTTCGAGAGCGCGCTCAAGCGCCGCCGGCGCGGCTCGGTGATCCGTCTCGAGATCGAGTCGTCGATGCCGGCGGAGCTGCGCCAGTTCGTGATCGAGCAGCTCCGCGTGCGCGACGACAGCATCCACGTGCAGGAGGGCGTGCTCGGGCTCTCCGACACCAGCCAGCTCATCGTTCCGGATCGCCCTGACCTTGTCTTCAAGCCCTTCAACATCCGCTTTCCCGAGCGAATTCGCGAGTTCAACGGCGACTGCTTCGCCGCCATTCGCGCCAAGGAGCTCCTCGTCCACCATCCCTACGAATCGTTCGACGTCGTTCTGCAGTTCCTGCGCCAGGCGGCGCTCGATCCCGACGTGATGGCGATCAAGTGGACGCTCTACCGGACATCGACCGACAGCCCGATCGTGCGCGCCTTGAAGGACGCGGCCGAGTTGGGCAAGTCGGTGACCGCAATCGTCGAGGTGAAGGCGCGCTTCGACGAGGCGGCCAACATCCGCTGGGCGCGCGATCTGGAGAGCGCAGGCGTGCACGTGGTCTACGGCTTCGTCGAGCTCAAGACGCACGCCAAGCTCGGACTGATCGTGCGGCGCGAGGGCAGCGAGCTCGCGACCTACTGTCACATCGGTACCGGCAACTATCATCCGCAGACCGCGCGGGTCTACACGGACCTCTCGTACTTCACCGCCGATCCGGCGATCGCCCGCGACGTCGCCCGCATCTTCAACTACATCACCGGCTACTCAGAGCCGGGCGAACTCGAGCGCATCTCGATCTCGCCGATCTTCCTCCGCCGCAGCATACTCGACCTGATCGCCGCCGAGGTGGAGCATG
>CAYWBX010000598.1:0-2763 GCA_964456015.1 uncultured Hyphomicrobiaceae bacterium
CCAGGGCCGGCGCCGACAACGAGGACGGTCCGCTGCCTTCCCTCCGTGCGCCTGATGATGTGCGGCAGCACCGCCTCGCGGCCTGTCGCTGGATTGTGGATGCACAGGGCCTCGCCCGCGCCGTAGATGCGGTCGATGCAGTAACCCATGCCGACGCAGGGGCGGATGTCGTCCTCGCGCCCCTCCTTGAGTTTGCGTGCAATGTGTGGCTCGGCGATGTGCGCCCGGGTCATTCCGACCATGTCGACAAGCCCCGAGGCAATCGCGTGGCGGGCCGTGGCGAGGTCCTGGATGCGGGCGGCATGAAACACCGGGAAGCGCGTCGCCGACCGGACTTCGCCGGCGAAATCAAGGTGCGGCGCGAGCCTGACGCCCATCGGCGGGATGACGTGCGACATGCCCTCATCGCTGTCGATGTGGCCGCGGATGACGTTGATGAAGTCGATGAGGCCCGAGCGAGCCATCCGCCGCGCAATCTCGACGCCTTCCGCCTTCGAAAGTCCGATCTCCCAGTCTTCGTCCGCCACCGAGCGCACGCCGACGATGAAGTCCGGGCCGACACGCCGGCGGATCGCGTCGAGCACGTCGAACGTGAACCGCAGCCGGTTGTCGAGGCTGCCGCCGTGCTCATCCGTGCGCCGGTTCGAGGCCGGCGACCAGAACTGATCGAGAAGGTGGCCGAACATCTCGATCTCGATGCCGTCGAGACCCGCCGCCTTGCACAGCTCGGCTGCGTCGGCATAGGCCGCCCTGATACGCGCGAGGTCCCAGTCCTCCGCCTCTTTCGGGAATGAGCGGTGCGCCGGCTCCCGGATCGGCGATGGCGCCACCACCGGCAGCCAGTGCGCCTTATCGGCCCGCGTGCGCCGCCCAAGGTGCGTGATCTGGATCATGACCGCGGCGCCGTGGGCGTGAACGTCGTCGGCGAGTTCCCGAAGCCATCGCTCCGCATCGTCCCGATAAAGCGCGATATTGCCGAACGGCGGCGGGCTGTCGGGCGCCACCACCGCCGAACCGCCGATCATGGTGAGCCCGATGCCGCCTTTGGCTTTCTCGACGTGGTAGAGCCGGTAGCGCGTCTTGGGGAGACCGTCCTCGGTATAGGCCGGCTCATGCGAGGTCGACAGGAAGCGGTTGCGGATGGCGAGGTGCTTCAGCCGGAACGGCTGCAGCAGAGGATCGCTCGAAGAGTTGGGCGAGGTCATCGGGCTGCTACTCGGGCGTGCCTGCAGGAGTGATCGGCCGGCGAGAATGCTTGCCGATGACGAGTTCCCGGTCAATCAACCGTCGCTCCGGCTTCCTGCCGGCGCGGCGCATCTGGCCGCTCAACGCGCCGCCGTCGCCGTCCGCAGCGACAGGCGCTGCAAGCGCAGCGCCGCCGCGATCAGAACGATCATGACAGAGGTGAGAAACGACAAGCAGGCGCCAAAGCCCCCCGAGAGGTCGTGAATGACGCCGAGCAGGACCGGCCCGCTGGCCCCGCCGATCTCGGCCGCCGAGAAGAAGAGCCCGCCTGCGGTGGCAGCGCGCCGCTCACCGATCCCTGGCGTCTCGACCAGCGACAGCATCGCCACGGTCATCATCGACGAGCGCGCGATGCCTTGCAACGCCAAGCCAAGGAACAGGAGCGGGCCATGCTCTGTCCGCAGAAGCAAGGTCGCCGCCAGCGCCGACACGAAGAGGCCTGCCAGAATGAAACTGCGCCGATGCGGGCTTGCGAGCCTTGGAATGACGAGCGAACCCACGAGGCCGACAAGCGTCGGGATAGTCGCCCAGTAGCCGGCCGCCGCCGCCGACATGCCCTTTGAGCGCAAGATCTCCGGCAGCCAGCTGTTCAGGCTGTGATTGAAAAGGAAGATGCCCACGCTCATGGCGAGCAGGAGTTGAACCGAGCGCACGCGAAGAAGCTCCCGCAGCACCGCCGATTGCCGCTCGACGGGCGCACTGGCACCCCCCTTGGGTCCGTTACCGCCATCGACCCCGGCGCGCGCGGCGATCAGAAGCCACACAAGGCCCGCGACCAGTGCCACGAGCGCCCATGTCCACATCACCATACGCCAGTCCCCGCCGTAGGCCGGCATCAGCAGCGCATTCGAGAGGGCGAGCGCCGCCATCGAACCGGTGGCCGGCCCCGTGATGTAGATCCCCATCGCGAAGCCGCGTTCCTCCCCGCGAAACCAGCGCGCTACGACCTTCGGCGCGCCGGTCGAGATCATGGGGGCGCCGAGGCCCAGCACAGCCACCGCGATGAGCAATGTCCAAAAGTCCGAGGAGATGCCCCTCAGGAAGCCGGAGAGCGCGATCACCAGCGCCCCGATGAAGAGACCGAGCCGCGCGCCGTAGCGGTCGAGGAGGCCGCCCGCCGGCACCGCAGACAGGATGAACATCATCTGCCAGGCGCCGAGCACGAGACCCATGCTGGCATGGCCGATGCCGAGATCGCGCGTGATCGCCTCGACGAGCGGCGCAAGGCTCACCGTCGTCACGCCAAACGCGGCATAGACGAGCCAAACGCCGAACAGGACGAGCCAGCGATGCGGCGAGGGCGGCCCGGCCGGAACGTCAAGGTCGGAAGATGCAGGCAGACGCGCCAAGACACTCTCCCACGCAGAACTCGCGATGCTGGACCGCATGCGCCAAGAGCCGCGGCAGATGTGGCTCTACTCCTCGCCGGTGTCGGCCGGAATGCGACTCGTTGGGCGAACCGCGCGCCCCTGTTCACACTGGGCCGAAGAGGTCCGGCGGATCGGCTTCCGAGGCCGG
>CAYWBX010000599.1:0-2760 GCA_964456015.1 uncultured Hyphomicrobiaceae bacterium
GAGGTCCGTCCCATCGCGCAGTCCGCGGAAGATGACCGTGGCCTTCGCGGCCCGCGCCGCATCCACGGTGAGGCCCGCAAACTCGACCGTCTCGATGCGGCAGCCCGTGGCTTGCGCGATGGCACGGGTATCCGACTCGATTAGCGCGATCTTCTCCGGCACCGAGAAGAGCGGCGTCTTGCCGGGATGCACGCCGATCCCGATCACCAGCCGGTCGACCAGCCCGGCCGCCCGCCGGATGACGTCGATGTGTCCGTTAGTGATGGGATCGAACGATCCAGAATAGAACCCGGTCCGCGGCATGTGCTGCGCCCTCTCATCCTCGCCGATGCCTGGCGCCGAGGCCTATCACGGGCGCCGCGCGGCTGCCAGCGCCAACCCGCCGAGCACGAGGAGGCCGCCCGCGACGCCGTCGAGCACCTTGAGCCGGGAGACATCGAGGGTGGCGCGCGCCCGCGCCAGCGCAACCGTGTAGCCGAGATCGCAGAGGGCGAGCGTGGCGACGAATATCACTGCAAGCGTCGCAAGCTGCGGCGCGGCCGGCGCCGCAGGATCGACGAACTGCGGAAAGAACGCGCCGAGAAAGAGCAACACCTTCGGGTTCGAAACTGCGACCAGAAGGCCTTGCGCATAGCGTGAACCGGCCGAGACGTCGGGCGCCCGCGCACTCTCGGCCGTTGACCGGAAATAGATCCAGAGCTGGCGGGCTCCGAGATAGACCAGGTACAAGGCGCCGAGCCAGCGCACGACGTCGAACCACTCCGACATCAGCACCATGATTGACGTCATGCCGACGGCGGCAATGACCACGAGCACCGTGAGGCCGGACATCGTGCCGAGCAACGTCAGCAGGCCCGCGCGCAAGCCCCCGCCCAGGGTATTGGCGATGATCAGCGCCATGTTCGGACCCGGCGTAAGCGCCAGCAGCAGGCAGGTCGCGGCGTAGGCGAAGAGCAGAGTGAAGGACATCGCGCGGACAGCCTCAATTGTGCGGATCGAGGCTCCATCCTCGCACGCCGCGCCGGCGCCGCAAATGCCTCGTCGCCGCATGCCTGCACCGGCGTGCGCGCTCACGAACTCCGCGGCCGCGGCGGACAGCAGACGGCCCGCCCGCAGCTTGCCTTACCGATCAGAACGCGCACAGCCGGTAGTTCGAGTTGGCGCTATTCTCCCGGTTATCGACGATGATGGTGAAGTCATCGACATTCGAAAGGTCAACGCGGAACGTGCAGTAGGTCGAATTGTTGGCGGTCTCCTCGCAAACCGAGTTCTGATAGGTGTCGACGACACGAAGTCGGACGCCGCCGACATCCGAGGCGAGCGCCACGCCGCCCTTGCGGTCCCACAGGCTCTCGCTGAGCTTCTGCGTGAGCTCGGCATAGTCGGCCGCCGGAACGGATCCTCTGAGGCACGTGATGCTCGAGCTCAAATCCTGCGCGAGCGCGCCGCTCGCAGATCCGATCAGCGCCAGGAGGCCTGCGAATACCCGATTGCGAAGTCCGATCATTGCGCATCACCCTCTGACTGTTAGGAATTGGCGAACGCTAAATCGCGGGCCTTAAAAAATCCGTCACGATCCACACGAAACCTTTAGCCAAATTGCGGTGTATGCCGCCGCGGCCGCTCGCCTTGAGAGCGTCTGCTCGCGAAGCGGCGCATTTAGAGAAAAGTGTCGCAAAAATTAATCCGATTGCCGAAGGCCGGGTTGGCAATTGCGCAATAAATTCACGCTATCGATCGTCACTCGGGGCCGGGAGCGGGTGCATCTGACAGCTCGGCCGCAACGTACACCGAAGCTCTTAAGATAAGGTTAGTACGGATGGAACTCCGGGTGAGCGTAAGAAGCTATCTGCAAGACAGGCGCGGCACCACGGCGATCATCTTCGCCCTGGCGCTGATCCCCGCCGTGGTACTGGCCGGCGGTACGGTCGATTTCGGCAAACTGCTCAGCGAGCGCGCAAAGCTCCAGGCGGCAACCGATGCCGCAACCCTCGGCGCTGCTCAGCTCACGGGCATCACAGCCGCGGATCGCGAGACCATCGCCAAAAAGATCTTCCGGGCAAACATCAGCGGTTCCGAGTTCGCCACGCTCGAACCGACGGTGTCGGCAACGGATACGACGGTCGAGGTGGCGGCGGCAGGCCCGGTGAAGACCCCGTTCCTCGGCATCATCAACATTCCGCACCTCGACGCCATTGCGTCGGCGAAGGCGGAAGCCAGCGAGCTCACCGAAGGCGTCTCGCCTGGCAAGGTGTGCCTCCTCGCCCTCGACCCGGACAGCGATGACGGCATCCACCTCCAGGGCGCCAACATCGTCAACTATCACGATTGCTGGGCGCACACGAACTCCGAGAAGGCGACCGCGATCAACGCCAACGGCAGCAACGCCAAGGCCAACGGCAAGGGCCACTGCGCCGTCGGCGGCTGGACGCAGACCCACGCCACGTTCACGCCCGAGCCGACCGGCGCCTGTCAGGTCGTCAAGGACCCGTTCGCCACCGTCGGCGCCTACGAGTCCGGCACTTACACGCCGAAGTTCACGCCGCCAACCAAGGCAGTCACGTGCAAGGCGTCGAACCTGAACCTCAAGAAGGGCTCGTTCACGCTCGACCCCGGCCGCTATTGCGGCGGCATCAACATCCAGGCCGGCGCCACCGTCACGTTCAATCCGGGCGTCTATTACATTGATAACGGCCCCTTCAACGTGCAGTCGGGCGCATCGGCGAGCGGCAGCAACGTCCTGTTCTACCTGGAGGGTGC
>CAYWBX010000600.1:0-2759 GCA_964456015.1 uncultured Hyphomicrobiaceae bacterium
CGACGCCGGCGAGGATGCGCCAGTCGAGGCTCCCTGCGAGCGCCAGCGACAGCGGACTCCAAGGAGAGCTTGCGGCTGTGACAGGGAGAAACCAGCTCGCGGTCTCCCCGAACTGGGCGAGCACGGCGTCGAGAACACCCGAGACCACGATGAAGAGGATGGGCAGCAGCGCGCCGGCGCCGCCCCGTCCGCGCAGCGCGACGAGCAGAGCGCCGAAACCGCCCGCAATGGCCAATCGCAGCGCATCGGCCGGTCCAAGCGTTGACGCGGTTCCCCAGTCGAAGGACCGGCCGAGCGCGACGCGCGCCCCACCGGCGATGAGCAACCAGCCGGAGGCCGCCAGAAAGCCTGCGATCACGGGATACGGAATGAAGCGAACCGCCTGGCCGAGGCGAAAGGCCCCGAGCAGCCACATGATCAGACCGGAGAGAAGGGTAGCGAGCGACAAAGCTACGAGGACGTGAAGCACGGCCGCCGCGCTGTCTCCGCCGGCCGCGATCACGGCGCCCGAGACCGTCGCCGCGAGCACGCTCATGACGGCGACGGCGGGATTGCGCGGTCCGGCAAGCGCCGGTGGCAGCGTGGTCGCCGCCGCCGTGGCGAGACAGCCAAGCGACGTGGCCGCCAGAAAGGCCCACAGCCCGAGCGCCAGGCCGTCGCGCAGGTCGCCGGAGAAAATCAGCGCGCTATAGGAAAGGCAGTGTGCGAGCGTGACCAATGTCGCGACCGAGCCTGCCAGCACGTCCGCCCAGACGGAACGCCCAGGCGGGCGCCATCGAGGCAGGACGTCGTCAAACCGCCGTCCGAGCCAATCGGGGAGCAAGCGCACAGCGAAGCCTCCTGCCGGGGCGCAAGGCGCGGCCCGGTCACCGGAGCCGACCCAGGCAGAAGCTTAATCGGATTCTGGCGAACGGCGATGCGGGGGAGCGATCGCCCTCGCCTTGCGCCCGGCGGGGCGGCCGCCTCACTTGCCCCTGTCGGCAAGCCACTTCCGCATCCAGGCGATCTCGGACTCCTGGGCCTTGATGATGTCCTCGGCAAGTTTGCGCACCTGCGGGTCCTTGCCGTGCTGGAGCACGATCCGGGCCATCTCCACCGCCCCTTCGTGGTGGGGGATCATGCCGCGCACAAAGTCGACGTCGGCATCACCGGTGAACTTGATGTTCATGTTCTTGTGCATGCGGGCATTGGCGGCCACGAATGCCTTTGTCGAGGCCGGCTGACTGGCCTTGCCGGCCGGCGGGCCGGCATGACCTCCATGGGAACCATGCCCGGGAGCACCCTGGGCGAGCCTGAGCGCCTCTTGCGCCTCTGGCGCACCCAGTCCGGCGAGGAGGAACGCCAGCGTACCTGCAGCGAAAGCAAGCCTCAGAGCCCGGTGCGATGGATTGGTGCGTGTCATGGAACCCCATCTCCTGTGTCAGGTTTGCTCGCGCAACAAATCGGCTGCGGAGCTCACAAATGCATCGACGCGCGGTGTCACGAATTGTCCCGGAGCAAAGGACCGTCCGCATTGCGCAACGCCGGGCTGATACGCCGACGCGCCGGCCATCGCAATCCGACCATGCAACGGGTGCGGGCCAGCGTCGAGTCGGCTTGCCGGGGGTCCGGACGGCCACTATGACTGTGCCAACACAAGTCCGGACAAGAGCCGGAGATCCGACCCGACGTCATCCGGAGCAAGGGGAGTGGTCGCGTGAGCGAGAGCATCGTCGGCGATACGGCCAGTCGCATCTTCGCGGATCTGGCGGACCCGCAAACCATTAATGCGGCGCGGGACGAATCGTGGCGGGCGCCGCTCTGGTCGGCGCTTTCCGAGGCCGGACTGACCCTCGCCTGGGTCCCGGAGGACCTGGGCGGCACAGGGGCGGAACTCACCGATGGTTTCGAGCTCATGACGGTGGCCGGCCGCGCGGCCTCCCCCGTCCCGCTCACGGAAACGCTCCTTGCCGGCTGGCTTCTGACCCAGGCTCGGCTGGCATCGCCGGCGGGGCCGATGACGGTCGCACCGATGCGCCCGAAGGACCGCATTGAGGCGGGCGCCGACGGCTTGCTGTCGGGCCGCGCCCGCTCGGTGGCCTTTGCCAGGGACGTCGAGCATTTCGCCGTTCTGGCGCACGCGCCCCAGGGCTCTGTCATCGCTCTGGTTGAGGCGAAAGCGGCGCGCATCCATGACAGCCGCGGACTGGCCGGAGCGCTGCTGCACGACGTCACCTTCGACAAGGCGAAGCCGTTGCGCTGCGCGGCCGCGCCGAAAGGCATCGGGCAGGACACGCTCATGCTGATGGGGGCGACCGCGCGCAGCCTCGAGACGGCGGGCGCGCTCGAGACGGCGCTCGCGCTCTCGGTGCGCTACGCGGGCGAGCGCGTCGCCTTCGAGAAACCGATCGGCAAGTTCCAGGCTGTGCAGCATAACCTCGCGCGGCTCGCCGGCGAGGTGGCGGCAGCCTCGACCGCGGCGACCTCGGCGGCCGACGCCATCGCCCATGCGCCGTCGCTCAGCGATCCCGGCGTCTTTCTCGAGGCGGCCTCGGCGCGCATCCGATCGGCGGAAGCTGCGACCGAGGGGGCGGCGATCGCACACCAGGTGCACGGTGCGATCGGCTATACCAAGGAGCACATCCTGCACCGCTTCACCATGCGGATGCTGTCCTGGCGCGACGATTTCGGCAACGAAAGCCTGTGGGCCGTCGAGCTCGGCAATCGCATTGCCGCTGAAGGACCGGACGAGCTGTGGCCGCTGGTCGCCTCCCGCTGAT
>CAYWBX010000601.1:0-2753 GCA_964456015.1 uncultured Hyphomicrobiaceae bacterium
GTCACAAGCAGGGGCCGGCCGCCCTCGCTCACCACGACAAAGACCTCCCCGTCGCCCGCAAGCCCACGGATGACCGGGAACGTGGCCTGCGCGCGAGCGGCCGTCATAGGCACGATGACGACCCGGGTCGCATGCGCGAAGTCTTTGGCCGGCGGTTGCATCTCGTGGGGTCCTGTCGCGGCTGCCGCTCACCCTGCAGCGGGCACCTTCCGACCTCGTTACCCCGCGGACAAAACCAAACTCTTGCCGGGGACCGACGGGCGCAGGTCATTTCTGGATATGGTTAGCCGGGCCTCACTTCATGTCCCGAAATGGCACGTTGGAGCTCACCTTTCGCCCGGCGTGTGGTCCGCCACGGCCTTCGGTTCGACCGGGACGACTTGCATCGAAGCCTTGTGGCGCGAATGGCTCGGGCCTTGCATAGTGGCGCGGCGAGCTGGTCCATTCACGCTGGCCGCGTGGCGCCGCCGCTCGCCATTTTGATTGCAAACCGAACCGATTGAGGAAACCCTGCCGTGCTTGGACAAAAGACAGTGCTCGTCACCGGCGGCGCCGGCTTTCTTGGATCTCACCTTTGCGATCGCCTCATCGCGCAAGGCCACGACGTGGTCTGCGTGGATAATCTTTTCACCGGCAACAAGCGGAACATCGAGCACCTGATCGGGCATCCGCGTTTCGAACTGATGCGCCACGACATTACGTTCCCGCTCTACGTCGAGGTCGACGAGATTTACAATCTTGCTTGCCCGGCTTCGCCGATCCACTACCAGCACGATCCCGTCCAGACCACGAAGACCAGCGTCCATGGCGCCATCAACATGCTGGGCCTTGCAAAGCGGCTCAAGGCGCGCATCTTCCAAGCCTCGACATCCGAGGTTTATGGCGATCCCACCGTGCATCCCCAGCCCGAGAGCTATTGGGGCAACGTCAATCCGATCGGACCGCGCTCCTGCTACGATGAAGGAAAACGCTGCGCCGAGACGCTCTTCTTCGACTACAACCGACAACACGGCCTCGACATCAAGGTCGCACGCATCTTCAACACCTACGGCCCGCGCATGCACCCGAGCGACGGCCGCGTCGTGTCGAACTTCATCGTCCAGGCCTTGAAAGGCGAGCCGATCACGATCTACGGCGATGGCAGCCAGACCCGCTCGTTCTGTTACGTGGACGATCTGATCGACGGCTTTCTCGCGCTGATGGCGACGCCCCAGGGCGTCACGGGCCCGATGAATCTCGGCAATCCCGGAGAGTTCACCATCCGCCAGCTCGCCGAACTCACCATCGAGATGACCGGCTCGCGCTCCAAGCTCACCTTCCTGCCGCTGCCGCAGGACGATCCCAAGCAGCGGCAGCCGGACATCACGCTCGCGCGCGAAGCGCTCGGCTGGCAGCCACGCGTGCCCCTGAAACAGGGTCTCGAGCAGACGATCCGATATTTCGACCGGCTTCTCAGCGGCGCCAACGCCTCCTGACCCCACGCCCGGCGGCCTATGCGGCCGGCAGCCGGTGGGCTGCCCCGCGCCGGGCTGCCTGTCCCCGTCCCGCTGCGCCAAATTGCCCCCGCGGCGGGCGATGCGCCTCGCCTTGTGCAGGCGGCTGATCGGTGCAAAAAGGGGACGCGCGTCAAATCGTCCTGTGCGGGGTTGGCAACCCCGGACCTATTGTCAGGATCGAACGGATAGGCATGTTGCGGCCGCACGGCGCAACGTGTCTGTGTCGTGACGTGCTTTGACGGCGGTCGGGGCCGAGCAATCGCGCCCCCTCAAGATCGTCCGGGCTGGGGTGGATCGCGCTGCAGGCCCGCAAGAGGCCGCGCGAGAAAGAAGGAGGCCGATTTGGCGTCTGAGACAGAGCACGGAACCAGGCGTGATTTCCTTACGGTGGCCGCCGGAAGCTGGGCGGCTGTCGGGGCGGCAGCGACGCTCTGGCCGCTCATACAGCAGATGAACCCCGACGCTTCGACCCAGGCGCTGGCCTCGATCGAGGTCGATCTGTCTCCGATCAAGGAAGGCCAGGCGATCACCGTGATGTGGCGCGGCAAGCCGATCTTCATTCGCAACCGGACGAAGGAAGAGATCGAGAAGGCCAATCAGACGGAGCTGCGCGACCTGCCGGATCCGAGCGCGCGAAACGAGCTGCTGCCGGAGCGGGCGCCCGCATCCGACGCCAATCGCACAAAGAAAGACCGTGCAAACTGGCTCGTGCTGATTGGCATCTGTACGCACTTCGGCTGCATCCCCAAGGGACAGTCGCTCGGGGATGCCAAGGGCGACTACGGCGGGTGGTTCTGCCCCTGTCATGGCTCCCACTACGATACCTCAGGCCGTATCCGAAAGGGCCCTGCGCCGCGGAACCTGGAGGTGCCGCCCTACGAGTTCGTCTCCGACACCAAGATCAAGATCGGCTGAGGCGGAACTAGCCCATGGCAAATCACGAATCGACCTACAAGCCGTCGTCGCGCTTCGAGCGCTGGTTGGACGAGCGGCTGCCCATCCGGCGTATGATGCACGGCCAGTTCGTCGACTTCCCGACGCCGCGCAATCTCAACTATCTCTGGACGTTCGGCGGCATCTTGACTGCGTGCCTCGCCATTCAGATCGTCACCGGCGTCGTGCTGGCCATGCATTACATCCCGCACGAGGCGATGGCCTTCGATTCCATCGAGCGAATCCGCCGCGACATCAATTACGGCTGGCTCATACGCAACGTGCACGACGTAGGCGCCTCGATGTTCTTCATCCCGGTCTACA
>CAYWBX010000602.1:0-2746 GCA_964456015.1 uncultured Hyphomicrobiaceae bacterium
GAACTTATCTCACTCGCCGACACGATGGGATGGGCCATCCCGCCCCGGATCGAGCGCGTCATCGGCGCCGTCCGCAGCCGCTGGCCCGACAAGACCATCGCGCTGCATCTCCACGACACGCGCGGGATCGCGATCGCCAACGCCCATGCTGCGCTCAAGCTGGGGGTGGCGCAGTTCGACACCACCGTCGGCGGGCTCGGCGGCTGCCCATTCGCCGGACAGAAAGGCGCGGCCGGCAACATCTGCACGGAGGAGCTCGTCATGCTCTGCGAGGAGATGGGGATTGCAACCGGCGTCGACCTCGACAAGCTGATCGAGGTCGGCCGCATGGCCGAGGCGATCGTCGGGCACCAGTTGCCGTCCGAGCTCATTCATGCCGGAAGCCTCGGCGCGTTCCGCCGCAAGGCGGCGGCCTGACGTCGGGTCGGGCCAGCCTCGCGCGTGGGTCTTGGCCGGATGCAGGACCCGCCGACCGGTGTGAGAGTGAGCTGCGGCCGGCCAAGGCGAGATGATGACCAGGATACAGGGAGTGATTGATCGCGTGCCGTCCGGCACCGGGAGCCGCCCGGGCGTGACGGCGTTTTGGAACCCTAGTCGGATCGATCAGGACACGTCATGTCGGTGCTTCCTCTTGCAGGACTGAAAGTGCTCGAGTTCTCGCACGCCGTGATGGGGCCGACCGCGGGCCTCGTGCTCGCCGATCTCGGCGCCGAGGTGATCAAGGTGGAGCCTGCGCCCAAAGGCGATCCGACCCGCTACCTCGGGGGCTTCGCAGCGGGCTTCTTCGCCGCGTTCAACCGCAACAAGAAGAGCATAGCCATCGACTTGAAGACGCCCGATGGCCGGGCCGCTCTCCACCGTCTGGCAGCGACGGCCGACATTGTGCTCGAGAACTACGGGCCCGGCACCATGGAGCGCCTCGGTTGCGGCTGGGATGACCTCGCCAAGATCAATCCGCGGCTCATCTACCTGGCCCTCAAGGGCTATCTCGCCGGTCCCTATGAGCATCGCGCGGCTCTCGACGAGGTCGTGCAGTTCCACGTTGGGCTTTGCTACATGACGGGTCCTCCCGGCAAGCCGCTGCGGGCTGGGGCCTCCGTCATCGACATCCTGGGCGCGGTGTTCGGGGTCGTCGCCGTGCAGGCGGCGCTGCGCGAGCGCGACCGGACAGGCAAGGGCCAACGCGTCTCCTCGGCGCTTTTCGAGAGCGCCGCGTTTCTGATGTCGACGCATATGGCGGGGATCGCCATCACCGGCGAGGAGATGCCGCCGATGCCGGCGCGGCGGGGCGCCTGGGCCGTCTACGATGTCTTTGACACGAGCGACGGCCAGCTCTTCATCGGCGCCACCAGTGACCAGCAGTGGGCGCGTTTCGTTGAGGAGTTCGGCCTGCAGGACCTCGCCAAGGACCCGCGGCTCGCCACGAATGTCATGCGTGTCAAGGAACGGTCCTGGCTGATTCCGGCGCTCAAGGAAGTGGTCGCCAAGGTCTCGACAGCCGAGGCGACGGCGCGCTGTGAGCGGGCGAAAGTCTCGTTTGCTCCGGTCGGGCGCCCGCGCGACCTTTTCGAGGATGCGCATCTGCTGGCGTCCAACGGCTTGCTCGACGTCGCCATCGCGCAGGCTGGTGGGGGAGAGGGGCGTCGCGTCGGGCTGCCCAACATGCCGCTCGAGTTCGGTTCAAATCGTGAGCGCCCGTCGCTGCGGCTGCAGCCGCCGAGGGTCGGTGCGCACAACCTTGAGGTTCTGTCCGGAGCGGGGCTCTCCGCCGCCGAGATCGACGATCTCGCCCGGCGCCAGATTCTCGTTGCCGTGTGAGCCTGCCCGTTCTCTCACTCGAGCCGTTGCACGACGCCGGAGCGCTCGGCGACGAGCTGCTCGGCCGTGCGCCAGACGTCGCGGCCCTTGATCTTCTCGCGCATGTCGGCGAGCCAGCCTGGATCGAGACCGGCGGTCCTGAAGAAGCGATCGAACATCTGGTCGGTCGCGCGGGCGATGGCCTCCTCTGGCACGTTGCTGACCTTCTCGTTGAGGCTGTCGCGGTAGCTCACCTCGTGGAACATGAAGCGAGCGCGCGGATCGGCCGAGCGGCGGCCGCCTGCGACATAGACGGCAACGCACATCGAGGCGCAGACATTGCGGCCCTCGATGACCGTGTCGACGGCATGGGTCTGCTGCATCCGCCGCATGATGCGGATGACCTCGCGGCCATGACTGAGCTGGCCGCCGGGCGAGGCGAGCGACAGCACGAAGCGCGGCTGGCCGGCGGCGTGGGCCCGGAAGGCTTCCTCGAGCTTCGCGGCCATGGGGGCCTCGATGCCGCCGCGCCAGCGCAGGATCACCTCCCCCGGCCGCTCCTCGACCTTGAGTTCGCCGCGGCTCGCGAAGATCATGTCGAGGCGGTCGTCGAACTGGTAGGCAAGAACGACGAAGAGGATGGCGAACACGGCCCAGAGCAGGCGTGAGAGCTGACGGTTCGCCATGAGACGTCGCCTCCGAGCAGGGGCCGCGCGCGGGCGGCTTCGCGCTTTCGAGTGCCGCAGACCGCGCGAATTGTCCATGCTCGCGCGCGACCGTGGCATTCCTGCGGGTGCCGTCGTATAGGGATGGTCATGACGGACACACCTGACATCCTCGCCAGGATCACGCGCTATAAGCTGAAGGAGATCGCCGACGCGAAGGCGGCGCGGCCGCCTGCGGCGATCGAGGAGGCAGCCCGCCGGGCGCCGCCAGTGAGGCCGTTTGC
>CAYWBX010000603.1:0-2744 GCA_964456015.1 uncultured Hyphomicrobiaceae bacterium
CCACTCACCGAGAAGGACCGGCTGCGCGTCCTCCGGCTCTTCGACAGCCGCCAGAGATCGCTCGCGCGCGCGATGCGCAACGCCAGGGACGACAGGAAGTCGCTGGCGGCCATCGAGGCGGCGCAGAAGCTGCTCTCCGTGCCGAGCGTGCCGGCCGTGCCGGATCAACTCATCGGTCGCTGGCGCTGCCGCTCCATTTCGCTCGGCGGCTCGCTCGGCGACGGCAACCCGCAGTTCGCCGCCGACATCGGCGGCAATTTCGAGTGCGCGATCGCGCGCGATCCGCGCGGCCTCGTCTTTCGCAAGCTCACCGGCTCGATGAAGAAGCTCGCCCGCCTCGAGCCGCTCAAGGGCGAGGGCGCCTTTCTGCTGTACTACGGCACGACCATCGCCCAGTCCGATCCGCAGCCGACCTATCCTGGCGGCGATCCCTACGGGCACGAGGTCGGATTGATGGCGCAGCTCGGGCCCGACCGGCTGAGGCTCGAGCTCTCCGAGCCCAATCATTCAGCATCGGCCGGGCACGAGGTGATCGAGCTCGTCCGGATCCGCTGAGCGCGCGCGGGTTCCCTCCCAGGGCCCACGCAGCAATGCGCCGGAGCCTGCCGAACCTCGCCGCGCGCACGTCGCGTCGGCGACATCAGGCGGCAAACCGCTCGTCCCGACGCCCGCGCAAATTCCGCCGGCGGTCGGCGAGGCAGCAGCGGTCGCACTCAGCGCGCCTGCTCGACCCGGCGCTCCGGAGTGCGCGCCCGCGGTTCCGGCGCCCGCTCGGCGAGCCGGGCCGCCATCGCCGCGATGGTGCGCTGGTAGACCTCGGCCTTGTTCCATCCCTTGAGCGCCTCCCAGTTGGCGCTTCCTGGCGCGAAGCCCTGGCCGGCCCGCCAGCCGTGTCCTTTGAGGAAGTTCGCCGTCGAGGCCAGCATGTCCGGGACGCTGCGGAAGAGGTCGCGCCGTCCGTCGCCGTCGAAATCGACGGCATACTTCAGGTATGAGGATGGCAGGAACTGCATCGGCCCGATCTCGCCGGCCCATCCGCCCCGCATCTGGGCCGCCGGAATGTCGCCTCGGTCGATGATGCGCAGCGCGTCGACGAGATGCGCTCGGAAGAACTCCGACCGGCGACAGTCATAGGCGAGCGTCGCGAGCGACTGGACGATCGAGTATTTGCCGCCGCCATCCGATCCGTAGTTCGTCTCGAGCCCCCAGATCGCCACCAGGACGGGAGGCGGAACGCCGAAGCGGCGCTCGATGCGCTCGAGGAGGCTCGCATGGCTTTGCATCAGGCGGCGGCCGCGATTGATCAGAGCTTCGGACACGCGGCGCGCGTAGAATTCCTCGAACGAGAGCTTGAACGACCGCTGATTGCGATCGAAGCGGATCACGGTGGCATCGTAGACGATGCCGTGCAGCGCGGCAGCAAGCGTCGCTTGCGAGAGACCCTGAGAAGCCATCTGAGCCCGGAACTGGGCGAGCCACCGCTCGAAGCCGGCCGCATCATTGCCGCAAGGTTGCGCCGAGGCCGGTCCGAGGCATGCCAGCATCGGCAAGAGGAAGGTTGCCAAGGCGAGGCGTCGCATCAGTTTGAAAGTCGGCACGGGAAGATCCCTTTTTGAGCGTGGTCCGCCGGTGCGCCAGAGGCGTCGCCGGGACGATCGTGGCCGCTGGCAGGCGCGAACCTCAGTTTGCAACGAGCTGGCGTCATCATTCGGGCGAGGGCGATAGGACCGTTCGGCCAAGGTCTCCGGCACCGCTGGGCAAAGGTCCTAACGAAGTATTAAATGCTCGGATTGGCGCTTAATCATGGTGCGAGCGAGCATTCGACTTGGGTGGAGGTCTGGGTTACAAATTATTCAAGTTAAGTTGCTGTTGACCGAGCCCAGATCAGCCAGTCATGGAACCGATGACCGCCTCCCGCGCGAGCGGGCGAAGTGGCCAGTTCGCCAAGATCGGAGCACTCGTCTGCTTTGTCGTGGCCTGCGTCATTCTCGTGGTGTCGCATGCCCGGCCGGGCAAAGCTGGGATGCGGTCGGCGGCACAGATCCAACCAGCCCTCCTGGCCTCACGGTGAGGTGGGCGGCCCGGCCGGGGCCATCGACCGGCCAATGAGTTTACCGTCTGCTCCTCTTTCGTCGTTGCTCCTCCACGCACGCTCTGGCCCCCCGTCCTTGATTGGATCGGGGGGCCGCTTTGTTGCGCGGTTCACCGGGCTTCAGGCGACGGCCTCGAAATCGAGCTTGAACCCGTGCGCTTCGGCGAGATGGCGAATCGCTTTGGCGGCGTCCTCCGCGGGAAGCTCGATGAACGGCGCGCGCACGTCGGCCCAGCCTGCATCCTCGCGATAGTGAGCGATGATCGCCTTAAGCACCGGAATCATCGGGTAGGCCTGGATTGCTTTCCTGAGCGCCGTGACTTCGGCCTGCAACGCGTCGGCTTCGGCGCTCTGCCAGGCGTCGAAGAGGCGGCGGATCCGGCGCGCCGAGACGTTCGCCGTCGCCGAGATGCAGCCGGACGCGCCGTGGCGCAGGCCGTCCAGCAGGAAGACCTCGGAACCGGGGAAAACTTCGAAGTCAGGAAAGGCGTCGAGAATGGCCTTGGTGTTCGACCAGTCGCCCGAGCTGTCCTTGAGCCCGACCACGGTCTGCGGGAACGCCTTGCGCAGCCGCTCGATCAGCGGCAACGAGAAGCCGACCTGAGCGACCGGGGGAATGTGATAGAGATAGACCTTGAGGGCATCGTCGGCG
>CAYWBX010000604.1:0-2741 GCA_964456015.1 uncultured Hyphomicrobiaceae bacterium
ACGCCCGAG
This sequence comes from uncultured Hyphomicrobiaceae bacterium, assembly GCA_964456015.1. Classification (GTDB taxonomy): domain Bacteria; phylum Pseudomonadota; class Alphaproteobacteria; order Rhizobiales; family Hyphomicrobiaceae. Next base: position 10 of record CAYWBX010000604.1, read on the forward strand.
CGCCGTTCGACCTCTGCGAGGGTGTCGGCGTGCAAGGCGAGATTCCGACGTCCAGCCTCGATTCTTTGGCTTGTGACAAGCCTTGCGAGATAGTCCCAGGGCGGCGACTCGAGTTCGGGCTGAGCGGTCAACCGGGAGAGAACGTCTGCGTCGGGAGCGAGCCCCGCCATCGCTCGATCGAACAACGGCCGGAAGACGCCGCGCCTTTGCGCCTCCGGCCAGAGCCCGGCGATCATTCGCTGCAGGCGCTCGTCGATGTCGTCTGGCAGTGTGCCCTGCGATCTTGGGGTCGACGCATTCACGGCCATGTCGTGTGGCAGCGTGAACTGCTGGGCCATGACCGCTGCGCAAGGTGATTGCCCCCAGATCGCGCCAAGAGCCATCGCCGAAATGACATTCCGTACCCGCATTGTCGGACTCACGGCCTGGAAGCCTGTCGCAGGCTATTGAGGACACTCAAGGTCGGCCAGCAGCGCACATCCAAACCCGCGGCGCGCTCATAAAGGCCGATCTGCCACCGTGTATTTGACCCGATTTTCCCGTCGATCTTGTCGATTGCGTACCCGTGGGTCTTCAGTCGCGACTGCAACTCCTCGATGTCGCGTGTCGACAGCTGCTTGATATCCCCCCAGCCGGTACGGAAATCGCCGCCGCCGGCAATGCGATCGGCAAGGTGGCCAACGAAAAGGGCATAGAAATCGGACATGTTGTAAGCCCTGAGAACTTTGAAATTCTCGGTCACGAGGAACTGTGGCCCGAACCCGCCCCCTGGCGACATGAGATACGTCGACAGCGTCAGATGTTCCGGAATGAACGGGCGACCGTCGGCACGCGTGACGCCCAGGCTGATCCATTCGGAGATGGCACGCGCATTAAGCGGTCCCTCGTTTGCGCAGTCCACGCGCGGTCCAGATTTGACCTCGAAGCCCCAAGGCACGCCCGTCAGCCACCCCTTCTGCTTCAGCTGTTTGGCGGCCGATCCGAGAGCGTCGGGGATCGAGTTGAACAGATCGACGCGGCCATCGCCGTCGAGATCGTGGCCCGACGAATAGAACTCGGATGGCATGAACTGAGTGAGCCCCATCGCGCCGGCCCAGGATGACCGCATGGTTTCGACGGTTGCAATTCCATCCTCGATCAGTCGCAACGCGAACATCAGCTCACGCCGGAACAGGTCCTTACGCCTTCCGGTAAATGCATGCGTCGCCAACACTCTGATTGCGGAATGCGATGGCTTATGGGCGCCGAAAGCGGTCTCTCTTCCCCAAATCGCAAGAATGACAGTGCGCTCCACGCCGAATGTGCGCTCCGCCAACTCGAGCGCGTTTCTATGGCGCGCGAGCAACGCCCGGCCTTCGCCCGCCAGACGCGACAATTGAGCCTTCGCAAGATAGGCTTGCGGCGGACGGGTGAATTCTGCCTGCCCGCGCCCCTCGCTTTTTCCCTTTCCAGGCAGATCCAAATCCGGAAGCGAAAAGTCGGGCTCGAGGCCTCGCAGGGCGCGGTCGAATGTCGAGCGGCGGACGCCTGCGCCTTGCGCTTCTGGCCACAGCGTTTCCAGAAACGCCGCAAACTTCTCCGCCGATCTGTCAGGTCCCCGAGCAAGCGACGGCCACGCGCCGATCCCGCCCAGAACCAAGCCCAGCAGCGTCACAAGAAGCCCGCGTCCCGCTGCTGCGAGCGTGCCCATGGCTCATCCCTTGGAAGCCCGACCAAACGCAGCGCAAGGTCTGCCGATGGAAAGTGAAATTGCAGCCGGATGCGTCAGATTTGCGGCATCGCAGATCCCAGTCCCAGCCTCACCCTGCCGCCTTGAGCTCGTCGAGCTTCGCCTCCCAGGACAGGGCCTGAGCGACGATCCGGTCGAGGTCGTCATGCTCCGGAACCCAGTTCAGATCACGGCGAATCTTGTCCGAAGCCGCCACGATCGCCGGGGGATCGCCTGGCCGCCGAGGAGACAATCGGACGTCAAAGGCCTTCCGCGACTGTCGCTTGACCGCCTCAATGACCTGCAGAACCGAATAGCCTTTCGAGTAACCACAGTTGAAGACGTCCGACGCCCCCCCCGATCGCAGATGGTGGAGCGCCGCGAGATGAGCCCGCGCCAGATCCTTGACGTGAATGAAGTCGCGGATGCATGTGCCGTCCGGCGTCGGGTAGTCCGTACCGAAAACTTCCATGTACCGCCGCTTTCCAAGCGCCGTCTCGCACGCGACCTTTATGAGATGCGTCGCATGACGGGTCGATTGTCCGGATCGACCGAAGGGGTCGGCGCCCGCAACATTGAAGTAGCGCAGCGCCACATACCTGAAATCGTGCGCCGCCGCGGTGTCCCGCAACATGAGCTCTGTCATCAATTTCGAAGTGCCATAGGGCGACATTGGTGCGAGGTCGGCAGTCTCGGAGACCGGGTTCACCTTCGGAGCGCCGTAGACCGCAGCGGTTGAGGAGAAGATGAAGTTCTTCACGCCGGCGGCGACGGCTGCAGCAATCAGAGTCCGCGATTTGACGGTATTGTTGAGGTAATATGCGAGGGGATCTGCAACCGATTCCGGAACGACAATCGAGCCGGCGAAATGGATGATGGCCTCGATTGGAGTGCTGCGCAGGATCGATCCTATCAATTCCTCGTCGCCGATGTCGCCGACGATAAGTCGCGCGGCTTCCGGCACCGCCCAGCGGAAGCCGGTCGAGAGGTTTTTGCGATTCCCGGCTCGATCCATTCGCCACTA
>CAYWBX010000605.1:0-2730 GCA_964456015.1 uncultured Hyphomicrobiaceae bacterium
CAAATGCGTGACGGAGAAGGCCGTCTCCACCTGCAGGCGCCCTGCGGCGACGAGGCGAGCAAAGGCGGCGCCGAGCTCGCCGCGGGCGGCCAGTTTATCGTTGGCCCCGCCGCCGAAGGCTTTTTCGGGACGATCCCCGCGCAGGAGCCATATGATATCCGTGCCGGGGACCTCGTCCTTCAGCCGGACAAGATCGATGAGCGTCCCGATCGCCGAGTGTCCGGCGCCGAGGACGGCGACGGTGCGGCCGGCATAGCGGCCACGATCGGCGCCGAGCACGTCCGGCATCCCGTAGGCAAGACGGCGGGCTTGTTCAGCCTCGCCGATCGCCGGCAGGCCGTTGCCGCCCGAAGGACTGGGCGAGAACCATGTGCCGGAGACATCGATGACGGCATCCGCCGTCAGCTTCTCCGTCCCCTTCCCATTGCGATAGCGGATCTCGAACGGGGCCGCCTCGCGGCCTTTCGACTTCACTTTGTCAAAGCCGACACGGCTGACCGCCGTCACGCGCGCGGAGACCTTGATGTGGTCCCTGAGCACGGTTCGGGTCGCGAGCGGTGCGATGTAATGCGCGATGAGATCCCCGCCGGTCGGATAGGATTTCGGGTCGGGCGCGTTCCAGCCAGCCTCGTTGAGCAGGCGCTCGGCCGCCTTGTCGATGTTGTATTCCCAGGGCGAGAACATCCGCACATGGCGCCATTGACGGACTGCGTGACCGGCTTCCGGCCCCGCTTCGAGAACGATCGGCTTGAGGTCGCGCTCGAGCGCATGGGCGGCGGCGGCGAGACCGACCGGGCCGGCTCCGATGATGGCAACGGACTTCGTGGACTTGCTCATGACGCGATCCTTCCAGAAGTTTCGAATTTCAGATCAAACGCTCAGGCGGCATCCGCCTTCGAGATGGCGGGCGGGCAAACGCCCTCGGCGCAGCACTCGTCCACGAGAAATTCGACGAGAGAGCGCATCACGTCGTATTTGGCGCGACAGATCAGAGTGGTCGACTGACGCTCCTGCGAGATGAGGCCGACAATCAACATGGACTTCAGATGGTGGGAGAGGGTTGAGGGTGCGATGTCGAGGCGCGCTTGCAGCTTGCCGACGGTCATTCCGCCGTCTCCCGCCTTGACGAGGGCCCGGTAAATGCGAAGCCGGGTCGGGTTGCCGAGGGCTTCCAGGCGCGCTGCTGCATCATCGAGTTTCATGGAAATGTCATAATTGAAATCTTGACCGGATGCAACACTAATTCTAGAAGCTTCGAAATTCCAGAGACCGTAGTCCGGCATGACGATGACGATCCGACCGACCAATGTCCTGTTCCTCTGCACCGGCAATACGGCACGTTCAATTCTTGCCGAGGCAATCCTGCGGCGGGACGGCGCCGGACGATTCCTTGCATTCTCGGCGGGAAGCTCGCCCAAGGGCGTGGTCAATCCGTTGGCCTTGAGTGCGCTTAAGAGACACGGCTATCCGACGGACGGGCTGCGCTCGAAGAGCTGGAGCGAGTTCGCGGGCCCGGATGCCCCGCGCATGGACATCGTGATCACCGTCTGCGACAACGCCGCCGGCGAGTCGTGCCCTCTCTGGCCGGGCCGGCCGGTCACCGCCCACTGGGGGATTCCCGATCCGGCAGCCGTCGAAGGCGCGATCAGCGACAAGGAGCGGGCCTTCGCCGAGGCGTTCGATGCCATGCGCCAGCGTATATCCGCGCTCCTGGCGCTTCCCGACGGCACCAGGGAGGGGCCGGAGCTGGCGGCGGCGCTGGCACGCATTGGAGCCGATGCCCTTCGACGCGGCGCTTCGGCCGATTGAATCTGCCCACAACGCGCAATCAAGAGCCCATCGAACGAGAAGAACGCACACCATGTCAAAGTTCGAACGCTATCTGACCCTCTGGGTCGCCCTGTGCATCGTCGCCGGAATCGCGCTCGGCTGGCTGGCGCCGGGATTTTTTCAGGCCATCGGCGCGGCCGAGATCGCCCAGGTGAATCTGCCTGTCGCGGTGCTCATCTGGCTGATGATCATTCCGATGCTCGTCAAGATCGACTTCGCCGCGCTCGCCGGCGTGACCGAACATTGGCGCGGCATCGGTGTGACGCTCTTCATCAACTGGGCCGTGAAGCCCTTCTCGATGGCGCTGCTCGGCTGGCTGTTCATCGGCTGGCTGTTTCGCCCGTACCTGCCGGCAGACCAGATCAACAGTTACATCGCCGGGCTCATCCTGCTGGCGGCGGCGCCCTGCACCGCGATGGTGTTCGTTTGGAGCAATCTTTCCGACGGGGAGCCGCATTTCACGTTGAGCCAGGTGGCGCTCAATGACGTAATCATGATCTTCGCGTTCGCTCCGATCGTGGCGCTGCTGCTTGGCCTGTCGGCGATCACGGTGCCGTGGGGGACGCTGTTTATCTCAGTCATCCTCTACATCGTCGTGCCGGTGATCATCGCGCAGGCCGTGCGGCGATCGACGCTCGCCCGCGGCGGAGACAGCGCGCTCAAGGACCTGCTCGGCCGCCTGCAGCCGGTGTCGATCCTGGCGCTGCTCGCGACGCTGGTCCTGCTGTTCGGCTTTCAGGGCAAGCAGATTCTGGCGCAACCGTTCATCATCCTCTTGCTTGCCGTGCCGATCCTGATCCAGGTCTATTTCAACTCAGGGCTCGCCTATCTGCTCAATCGCGCCGCCGGCGAAGCGCACTGCGTCGCCGCGCCGTCGGCCTTGATCGGGGCCAGCAATTT
>CAYWBX010000606.1:0-2729 GCA_964456015.1 uncultured Hyphomicrobiaceae bacterium
GGCATAAAGCGAGCCGCCGCAGACCTGGAAATCCATCACGCGCTGGTTCTGCGCAGGTCGAAACTCCGGCTCCGCACCGAAGCGGATACCGCCCGGCGCATCCGCATCGAACACGCCGCTGAAGATGCCCGCACCGGGGCCGACACCGAGAAAGACGGTGTCCGCGCCCGTGAGCGCATCGCGATGGAATCCCATGCTGCGCACGCCGACGGCCCATTTCTGCAAGTCGGTGAGGCCCAGCGTGCGTTCGATCCATCTGCCGCTCGCGTCATCGCGGATGAAGACGACCGCCGGTGTCTGTCCGCCGCGCACCCGCGCCCGATTCACGCCGAGGATGAGGCAGGACTGCGGTTTCATCGGCTTTCCGGCGGCATCGGTGGTGAAGGTGACTTCCTTCAAAAACGAGGTGCGGGTGAACTCTGGCCCCAGATCCAGATCCACGCGCCAGGGCGCGTCGGCGCTGTCTTTGACAAAGACCTGCGTGGGCGGTTTCACGCCGTCCTCGTCGCGGTCGTCCTCGCCCCAGTGCGAGTTGCCGGCGAAGAGTTTTCCCTCATGCGCGACGAGTTCCATGACCTCGGTGCCGACGAGGGTTTTGCCTGCGGCATCGGTCAGCGGGAGTTGCAGCGAGCGTTTCCAGGTGATCTGCGGATCGAGCGCCTGACCGGCTTTCTTGCCCGCCATGTCGTCCGATGGCTTCACCCACTTCACGGTCGGTCGTTTCTTCTTCACGCCATCGCCGCCGATTTCCTCAAGCGTGACGACGCCGTCCTTGTTGGCATCGAACCGGTTTCGCACCGCCTCGGAGGCTTCATCCCCGGTGAGTTTGCCGTCGCCATTGCGGTCGAGCTGCTTGAAGCGGTCGGCGAGGCCGCCGCCGCGCGCGGGCTGCGTTTCCTGCGCCGTGACAGCCAGGCTGGCAAGAATCGCTGACAGGCTGAGGATCGTGATGGTCGTTTTCATGGGGTCGCTTTGATTCCGGTTCGACAACGGTGAAGTTGCGAGGGGCCGTCACCGACAAGCGTGTAATAGACGAACAGTTCGCGCTCGCCGATGTAGCTTTCGGGGTCGAGCCGGCGCGCGGGTTTGCCGGTTTGCGCGCCATCGTCGAGGCGGCGGATGAGATGATTGCCGTCGGGCGAGAAACCAAACAGCCAAATGGAAGTGTCCTTGTCTTTGTCGTCACCGGCCTGGACGGTGAAATACGATTTGCCGAACGCACCGCGTCCGCCGGCGATTGGTTCGACGGATTTGAGCGTCTGGTGCGGCGCGTCGGCAGGCAGGCGCAGTGTGGCGATGCGTTGCCACGGGCTGCGCCCGTCGCGTTTCACGTCGCGGTAGAGCGCGAGCGCGCGACTGTCCACGTTGACGGCGAGCAACAGTTCGCCGCTGAACTCCGGCGCGTTCCAGAGCCACGGGTCAATCTTGTTGCCGTCGTCGCCGGTGATGACGCGGGATTTGCCGGTGTCGGTGTCAACAAGCGTGACTTGCGACGGCTCGGTTTGTCCGGCGCGGGCGCGATAGGCGAAGGTGATGAGGTTGGTGTTGTAGCCCCAGCGCGCGACAATCATGCGGTCGGTGAACGGCTTTGGTTGATCCGGTTTGTCTTCGTCCAGCCAGGCGTCCACGTTGCCTGCTGCGCGGGGTTTGCCGCGATAGACGATGACGCGCGTCGAAGGCAGCGATGGATTCACCGACGGCTCGCAAATCCAGTTGTGGATGTCGGTGTCGCGGGTGAGTTGCGTGAGGCGCGGCTTGTCCCACGGCGGCTCGGCGCGCCAGAGCTGGCCGGCGCCGTGGGCGTTGTCTTTGACGTAAAACAGCGCCGGGCCTTTGGCATCGAGACCCCACTCCGGGCCGTTGGAGTAACGCGACCATTGCGAGAGGCCGGTGTCCACGCGGTGGTCGCGCCCGGTCGGACTGCGGAACAAGCCGGTCGCGGGGTCAATCGCGCCGACCCAGGCATCGAGTTTCGAATCGAGGAACACGACTTTGCCGTCGTCCTGCAAACACTCCGGATCAATGTAAGCCGCCTGCGCGTCGCCCATGCGCACATCATCGGGTGTGAAGCCGGCGGCGGAGGGCTTCGTGATCGGCTGCGTGCGTTGGTAGTAGGCCGAGAGTTCCTCGGCGGTCACGACGCCATCCTTGTTGGCGTCGAGCCGGTCGAACAGCGGGCGGAACTGCTCCGGCATCTCCCCGCGCTCGATCTTGCCGTCGCCGTTCTTGTCGAACTGCTTCATCAGGATGCGCGTGCGGTAGGCTTCCAATGTGCGGGCGGCATCGGCGGCGGACTTACCCTCGGCTTGCAACACACGTTCGCTGCCGAAACCGGCAACGGTTTTCCCGCCGCGCACGGATTCGATGAACTCCAGCACCACCTTGCCAACCGGGTCATCCGCCGCGCCGAACTCCGTCATGAGCGATTGATGTTCGCGGAACGACGAGGCGTCCACAACCTCCGCGCGCGCGCCGGCCTTTCGCAACGTCGCGGCAAAATCGTCCACGCCTTTCTTCTTGTTCGCGATGGCCGGACCGTAGGCGACGACTATCTGAAACGGCGGCAGCCCTTTGCTGTTCGCAGCGTGAACGATGGGCGAGGCGTCGGCCCATGCAGCCGGCTCGTCGCCAAACGCCGCGCGATAAGGACTGTCGGGCCGGCGGTCGTTTGCAGCGACGGCCTGGATGTCCATCGCCGCCGAGTCGAGCGGAATGACGCCGCGCAGGAT
>CAYWBX010000607.1:0-2725 GCA_964456015.1 uncultured Hyphomicrobiaceae bacterium
GCCGCATGACGGTCTGCAACATGTCGATCGAGGGCGGCGCGCGCGCGGGCCTTGTGGCCCCTGACGAGAAGACGTTCGCCTATCTCAAGGGACGTCCCAAGGCGCCGAAAGGGGCCGCGTGGGATGCGGCCATGAAGTACTGGGAGACGCTGCGCACCGATGCCGGCGCGCACTTCGACACCGTGGTCAAGCTCGATGCCAGCGATTTGCCGCCAATCGTCACGTGGGGCACCAACCCCGAGCAGGTGACGACCATCGACGGCATGACGCCCCATCCGGCCCTCATCGCCGACGAGGCCAAGCGCGCCGCCGTCGAGCGGGCGCTCGAGTACATGGGCCTCAAGCCGAACACCCGGATGGTCGATATCCCGCTCGACGTCGTTTGGATCGGCTCCTGCACCAACGGCCGAATCGAGGATCTGCGCGCCGCCGCGGCGATCGTGAAGGGTAAGCGGATCGCGTCGCGGCTCGCCTATGCGCACGTCGTACCGGGTTCCGGCATCGTCAAGGAGCAGGCCGAAGCCGAGGGTCTCGATAAGATTTTCAAGGACGCTGGCTTTGACTGGCGCGAGCCCGGCTGCTCCATGTGCCTCGGCATGAATCCGGACCAGCTGAAGCCGGGCCAGCGCTGTGCCTCGACGTCGAACCGCAACTTCGAGGGCCGGCAGGGCTATAAGGGCCGCACGCACCTCGTATCGCCAGCCATGGCGGCGGCGGCGGCCATCGCGGGCCATTTCGTCGATGTTCGCAAGGTGAGCTGAAAGGTCCGCCGTCGGAGCCCCGTGTCCCTGGTCCAGCCCGGGGCCGGTCATGAACTGGAACGCGCCGCCGGCAGCCGGCAGCGCCGCGTCCTCCGGCGTCGCCTGTCTCTGCCGCCGCCTCCGCGTGAGCAGGGCGCGCAGTCATACGTCCCATCACAGCCGCGCCCCAATCTCCGTCCTCTTCTGCGCACTGCGCGCGGCCGCAGGGGCGAAGCGACGGACGGAGATTCGCCGCGACGCCGGTCCCGCCGCCGAGCGAACGGCCGCCGCGCGCCAGCAAGTTGAGCCCGCGCTCCGTCAGCCGGCCCGGCAAGTGCCCAGCCGCTGATCGGGGAGAAGCGCCGCATGGCGTGATTTCGCGCTTGCGAACAAGGCCGCCTCTGGCTACTCTGCCTCAAAGTTTGGCAAAACTCGCGAATGCCGGAATTATAGGCAAATGATGCCGCCTCACGTGCACAGCAAGGAGTTCCGGACGGCGCCCATTGACGTTGGCGGACATCGCCTCGCGGGGCCCGCTCTGCTGGCGCCCATGTCCGGCGTCTCGGACCTGCCGTTTCGTCGTCTGGCCCAGCAGCTTGGCGCCGGACTGGTCGTGTCCGAGATGGTCGCGAGCCGCGAGCTCGTCGGCGCGCGGCCTGACGTTCTGCGCCGTGCCCATGGCGACGGCCTCGCCCCGCACGTCATACAACTCGTCGGCTGTGAGCCGCGCTGGATGGCCGAAGGCGCGCGCATGGCCGAGGCTGCGGGGGCCGACATCATCGACATCAACATGGGCTGTCCGGCGCGCGAGGTCACCGGCCGGCTGTCAGGGAGTGCGCTGATGCGCGAGCCGGACCTGGCCCTCACGCTGATCGAGGCGGTCATCGGCGCCGTGCGCGTGCCTGTCACGCTTAAGATGCGCCTTGGCTGGGACGACCGCACGCTGAACGCACCGGAGCTCGCGCGTCGTGCCGAGGCGGCCGGTGTGCGCCTCGTGACGGTGCACGGCCGCACCCGTTGTCAGTTCTTCAAGGGGGACGCTGACTGGCGCAAGGTCCGCGCCGTTGCCGACGCCGTCGCGATCCCCGTGATCGTCAACGGCGACATCACGTCGCCAGCCGATGCGATGGCCGCCATGGCCCAGTCTGGCGCTCGCGGCGTCATGATCGGACGCGGCGCCTACGGCGCGCCGTGGGCGCCGGGTCGGATCGGCGCCGCGATGACAACGGGCAGCGACCCTGGGGCCCCGCCGCTCGCCCGGCAGCGGGCAATCGCCCTCGCGCACGTGACGGAGATGCTCCGGCACTACGGATCGCGCCTTGGTCTGCGCAACGCGCGCAAGCATGTCGGCTGGTATCTCGTCTCGAGCGGCAGGCCGCCGGCTGAGGTCAAGGCTTGGCGGCAGCGGTTGTGCACCGAGGAAGACGCGTCCCGGCTGCTGAGCGGACTGGCCGAGTTCTATGCGCGTGCCGAAGAGGCGTTTTCGAGGGAGATGGCTGCATGAGCGAAAGGTTGCAGGCAACCCGCCCCGCGTCTGCGTCGGTCGGCCGGCGTCCCGTTGAGCACGACATGCTGCTGGCCTCGCTGCCCCACCCCATTCTTGTCATCGCCGAGGACGAGCGTGTCGTCTATGCGAATACGGCGACGGAGATCTTCTTCGAGACAAGCCAGGCGCGTCTGAAGCTTCAGACCATCGAGGAGATCGTCGGCTTTGGCTGTCCGCTGGTCGCTCTCGCACGGCAGGTGCGGCGCACCGGCGCCACCGTCAACGAATACGGCGTCGAGATTTTGACGCCGAAAATTACGACGCCGCGCCTTGTCGACATTTTCGGCGGCCCGCTGCCCGAGATGCCGGAGCACACCGTGCTGATGCTCCAGCAGCGCTCGATGGCGCAGATGATCGAGCGCCAGCTCACGCATCGCGCGGCGGCCCGATCGGTCTCCGGGCTTGCCGCCGTGCTCGCGCACGAGATCAAGAACCCGCT
>CAYWBX010000608.1:0-2481 GCA_964456015.1 uncultured Hyphomicrobiaceae bacterium
GCCTACCGGGGCCGCGACAAGATCCTGAAGTTCGAGGGCGGCTACCATGGGATGAGCGACTACGGTCTCATGAGCCTCGCACCGAAGCGGCTCGCCAATTTTCCAACGCCCGTTCCGGATTCGGCCGGCATCCCCAAATCCGTCCGGGACGAGGTGATCGTTGCCCCGTTCAACGATCTCGAGGCAGTGAGAAGCCTTGTCGGGCAGCACAAGGACGAGCTTGCCGCGATCATCGTCGAGCCGTTCCAGCGGCTGATTGCACCGAAACCCGGCTTCCTCGAGGGGCTCAGAAAGATCACGAACGAGACGGGCATCGTGCTCATCTTCGACGAGGTGGTGACAGGCTTTCGGTGGGCCTACAGCGGCGCGCAAGGCTACTACGGCGTGACGCCAGACCTGGCGACCTTCGGCAAGGTGGTTGGCGGCGGCTTCCCGCTCGCGGCGATCGCCGGGCGTGAGGAGATCATGCGCCACTTCGACAAGGCGGCGGTGCCCGAGGACCGTGCGCTCGTCCAGATCGGCACGCTCTCCGGCAATCCCGTCGCCTCGGCGGCTGGGCTTGCCACCATGGCCATCATGAAACGCGCCGGCGCCTACGAGCGGCTGTGGGGCACGGGGCGCAAGCTGATGGACGCGCTCGGGCGCATCCTGAAGGATGCCAAGGTTCCCTGCACGATCGTTGGCGAAGCGCCGATGTTCGATGTCGTGTTCACCGAGGGTCCGGTTTACGACTACCGCAGCTACTTCAAAGGGAATGCCGACCTCGCGCGCCGGTTCAACCAGTCACTGCTCAGGCAGGGCGTGCTGAAGAGCGAAGGCAAGTACTACATCTCGATCGCGCACGACGATCGCGATGTCGCGCACACGATCAAGGCCTGGGAGACGGCGGCGCGGGAGCTGCGGTCAACCGCCTCCTGAGCCCTTGCCCGCCGAAGCGGCGCATTTCGGCGATAGCCTCCGGGTGCCGACGTCGTGCGCCAAGAGCATTTCCGAGGCGCCGTATCCTTCGCGAGCGTCCGCGAATAGTCGTGCCGGCGCGCGATTCGCGCCTTTGCACCCTGTCCCGGTCAGTGCTCGCGAAGCAACGTGCCGAGCCCGGCAAGCCTATCCTCGATGTCCGCGAGTCGAAGGGCGTGCCAGAGCAGCGCCTGCGTCGATGTGACGACCGGTCGGCCGATCCGCTGCTCGAGCGCCTCGATCACGGTGTGGGATCGCGTGTTAAGGCACGAAATGACGAGCGCGTCAGCCCGTCTGTCCCAGCCCTTGAGACCAAGGTCCAGCAGCGTTTGCGGCGTCGGCGCGGCAAGGCCGAAGTTGTCGCTGATGCCAAGATGTGCGCCGCCCACAACTTCAAATCCGGCCTCGGCGAAGTACCGGTGCTCGGCGGCATCGACCTCGGCCGTGTAGGGCGAGACGAGGGCGATCGTCTCCGCGCCCACGGCGTGCAATCCTGTGACGATGGCGTGGGCCGCAGTGGTTGCCTTGCCGCCGTTGCCGAGCACGGATTCGATCTCCTGCCGCAAACGGGCGTCATAGGGCACTCCCTGCACGATGCTCGATGCCGTGCAGCCGTAGGCGATCACCGCCGGCCGGCACGAGGCGACCTGGCGAATGGCGCGCAGCCCGTCCGTCTTGTCCATGAGACAGATCTGCTCCGGCGTCAGTTGGCCTTCGAGCATCATGCGGGCCGTGTGCAGCGAGACGCCGGACGGCAGGACGCGCGCCGCCCAGGCCTCGAAGACCGTGTTGATGCTCGGCACGACGAGGCCGATGCGGGCGCGGCCATCCTCACGGGGGGTCTCCGGCAGCGTCATGGCACCCGCCTTTCTCGTCAGAGCGCGCGCGTCTCGCCGCCGTCCATGTCAATGACGGTGCCGTGGATGAAATCGGCCTTAGGCGAGCAGAGGAACGCGACGAGGCGGCCGATCTCCTCCGGCTCGCCGAAGCGGTTGATGCCAAGCTCCGCGATCATGGCCCGCATGGTTTCTTCGCGGCTGGCGTTGGTGCGCCGCATGGCGGCCTGGATGCGCCCTTCGAGCCGGCCGGTGGCGATGTGGCCCGGATTGATCCCGTTCACCCGCACGCCATCCTTGCGGCCGATGTCGCCGGTCGCCTTGGTAAAGTTGACGAGCGCGCTGTTTACCGAGCCGCCGATGGTGAAGTCGGCGGACGCGGTGCGCGAGCCGATGCCGATGATGTTGACGATCGCGCCGCGCGCGGCCTTGAGATGCGGCCAGGCGCTGCGGGTCATGCGCATGGCTGCGAAGAACTTGAGGCCGAAGCCGGAGGCCCAGTCCTCGTCGGTGAGCTCGAAGAAATTGCCGCGCTTGGTGGCGCCGGCGTTGTTGGCCAGAAAATCGATCCGGCCGAAGGCCCGCACCGCAGCATCAACGGCAAGGGCCGGCGCCTTTGGATCCAGGAGATCGGCGACGTGCGTCGCGGCGCGGCGGCCTGTCCGTTTGCGGACATCGTCGGCGACAC
>CAYWBX010000608.1:2491-2719 GCA_964456015.1 uncultured Hyphomicrobiaceae bacterium
AGGACGCGCGCGATCCCCTCGCCGATGCCCCGGCTCGCACCCGTGATGACTGCGACCTTATCGTTGAGCTGCAAATCCATGCGACCTGCTCCCGCAATCGTTGGCGACCCGGTTCATGCTTCGCTTCGCCAGCGCATGCCGGAATGCGGAGCAGGGTATAGCAGCCCCGGCACGCGCGCGATACGCTGATCCTGGTGCGAAGCGCGCGCAAATCCATGAGGTGGGGCG
>CAYWBX010000609.1:0-2337 GCA_964456015.1 uncultured Hyphomicrobiaceae bacterium
GGCGTGCGTGACCGCAAGCACTCCGAAACCCGCGGCACGCGCGCCCAGCGCGCGCGCGCAGGCCACTTCGCTAGCCTTCCAGGCCTGCGTGCCGATGGTGCACCAAATGACCGCGTGAGCCTGCCGGGCGATGGCCACGGAGCGGTGCATCTGCTCGTCCGCCGCCGTGGTGCCGGGAGTGTCGATCAGCTCGAAGTCGCGCAGGCAATCGATCGGCACGCCGACCTCGATCAGGCAACCCTCGAGCGAACCCTTACGGATCGCCGCCACATCGAAGGGCTCGGGCGGTCCGCCTTCCCGGCGCAGAGAAACGACGGGCTCTCCGGCATAACGAAGAAGCACGGGCACGCGCGAGTTGTGGATCACGTCGGTGGTAAGGAGATCCTCGCCAATGAGGGCGTTCGCCAGAGAAGTCTTTCCGCTATTGACTTCTCCCAGGATGGCAAACCGAGGCGGGCGGGCGAGCCGGCGCGCCATCCGCGCGAGGAAGCCGGCCGACTGGCGACCGCCGCTGTGATCGCCGTGCTCGGCAAGGATCAGATCGCGGACTTCCAGAAGCCGCTCGACATAGCGGCTCGACGCGACGGTGTTCTGCATCGACGCAACTCACTCGAACGCACTCGCTTACGCGTCAGACTTTCGGTTCGGCGATAACCTCCCCGTTCTGACCGTCGAAAACACTTTCGCATGCCTGGACAAGGGCGGAAAGACCGGATCTGAGCTCCGACCAGCGGCCCAGGCTCGTCTGAAGCTCGCTCTGCTGACGCGTCAACGCCTCGACGGCCTCGATCCGGGACGTGCCGCCGGAATGTTGTACTTGCGCAGCGAGCTCGCTGCTGCGGCGGTGAAGGCCGTTGACGATATCGACCGTCCCCATGCGCGCCTGACGCGCCGCATACTCCGACCGTTCCTTCAGCGCCGCGCGAGCGGCCGCAATCAGGTCGTCGATCAGCGGCTCGAACTCGCTCCTGATCAGCCGGCGCAGCTCGTCAACGCGACTGTCGAGAGTCGGCCGGCCTCGCCACAACGCCTTCCACCAGGGCAGCGCCAGATCCAGCGCGACGACCTTGCCGAGCGCGGAAACGCTCGGGTATTGGGGCGGGCCCGCACCCGGTTCGCCACCGGCGCCAGCGGCCTCGGGAAGCGAGCCGGGCGGCATCACCGACTGCAGCTGGGCGCGGATCAGGGTCTCGGCCTGCTTGATCTTGCCATCCCAGTAGAGATAGACGCGCAGGAACTCATCGTGCAGCTGGTTGCGCAGCGGCGCGGAATTGCAGGTCCACACCGGCGCGTCATTGCGCCTATAGGCTGCCTGAAGATCGGCCACGCGGCTTTCGATGAACCCGTCCAGCTGGATCCTGAGCAGACGCTGAAGATCGGAAATGCAACGCCCGACGAGCGCCTGCAGCGACTGCTCGTAGGCCGCCAGATTCGCCTGCAGTTCGGCACTCACAGCCGAGAGCTGGTCCAGCTCCTGCTGCCAGCGCCGCATATCATGGCTGCGGCTGTCCTGCGTCGACTTCGCTTCGGCAAGCGCGCGCTCGACGGCGCGCAACTGCCCTCGGCTGCTCGCCTCGGAAGACTTGGCAAGCTCGAGAAAGAAGCTCGCGAGCTGGCGCACGGCATGCGCCGTGCTGCCCTGCGTCATCATCCGTCCGATGGCCGCCGTCACGGCCGGGATGCCGGAGAGCGCGAACAGCGTCGCACTCGCCGCGGGTCCCGCTCGCCGGCCGCCCTCGAGCGCGCCGGGGTCCGGAAAGCCTTGGCTCTGCGCGTAGGCGCCGAACGACTTGTCCATGATTTCCGCGAGATCGGCCGGGGAGCCAGCAAGAGCGGCATTCGCCCAAAGCGCGCTGCCCATGATGATCGGGAACCGCGTCGCCGGGAACTCCTCCCTGAGCTTCGCCTCGATGTGGCGCAGGACGCGCTGGCCGCCATTGACGATGTCGCGCAATCCGTCAATGCGGTTGACGAAAATGATGATGCGATCCTTGTGCAGGCCGCGCAGCAGGCGCAGCAGCGCGAGATCGCCCATGGACAGCGGCTGCTGCGCCGTCAGCACCACCACGTAGAGCTCCGCCGCTGAGAGACTGAGCCGCGTGATCTCGTCGCGCACAAGGAGGGGGTCGTTGGTCCCCGGCGTGTCGATCAGGGTCAGCGGAAAGCCCGCCCGGTCACTGCCGAAATAGAGGTCCGCCGTTTTTGTGATGTCCGAATACCAGCCCGCCCACTGGTCGCCGCTCGGGTCGTCAGAGCCGGCGCTCACGTAGCGCCCGAGCAACTCGCGGGAGAGGACGGGGTATGTGTGGCGCTGTCCAAGCATCTCGGCGAAGCTCG
>CAYWBX010000609.1:2347-2709 GCA_964456015.1 uncultured Hyphomicrobiaceae bacterium
GGTCCCAATCGCTGCTCGGCCCGAATTCGCATCGAACGCAGTTGGGTGCGCAGCAGTTCCGGATCGAATCCG
This sequence comes from uncultured Hyphomicrobiaceae bacterium, assembly GCA_964456015.1. Classification (GTDB taxonomy): domain Bacteria; phylum Pseudomonadota; class Alphaproteobacteria; order Rhizobiales; family Hyphomicrobiaceae. The sequence continues at coordinate 2,420 of CAYWBX010000609.1, forward strand.
GGCACCAGCCGCTCGGTCAGCTCGCGCAGCGTCCCGCCGCTGTCGGCGATGCGGTTCCACTCCTCGGCGTCGAACAGCGTGAAGGCGGCGCTTTCGCTTGACGGCACCGAATGGAAAAAATGCAGGTTCGTGACGACCGTCGTCCAGGGATTGACATCGCTCGGCAGAAGGTTCGGCCGCCCGATCAAGGCACTGATGAACGAGCTCTTGCCGGCCTTGACCTGTCCGATCACGGCGATGCGACAGGACTGGGATTGCAGGTAGCGAATGGCATCGGCGATGGCCCCGGC
>CAYWBX010000610.1:0-2704 GCA_964456015.1 uncultured Hyphomicrobiaceae bacterium
CGGCTCCTGCACCGGCCGCGGCCATATGTTGACGTAGCGCTGCTGATTGTAGCGGCCGTTGAAGGCAAAAGTTTCCTTCTCCGTCCACGCCCGCATGACGAGGTCATGGGCCTCGAGGTAGCGCTCGCGCAGCATCGACGGGTTGGCGCCGTAGGCGTAGCAGGTGTCCATCGGCGTGCCGACGGGAAAGCCGGCGATGAGCCGCCCGCCGGAAATACAGTCGATCATCGCGAATTCTTCCGCGACGCGCGTCGGCGGATTGTAGAGGGCGAGCGAGTTGCCGAGCACGCAGATGGCGGTGTCGGTGGTCCGCCGGGCGAGCGAGGAGGCGATGAGGTTCGGCGAGGGCATCAGGCCGTAGCCGTTCGAATGGTGCTCATTGCAGCAGATGGCGTCGAAGCCCATCTCGGCCGCAAACTCCATCTCGTCCATGAAGTCGTTGTACATGTGGTGCGCGCGCTTCGGATCGAAGAGCGACGAATGAATGTCCACCCACACCGACGGGTGCTTCTGACGAAAGTCGTCGGGAAGTTCCGTGTAGGGCATGAGATGGAACCACAAAATCTTCATCGGACCGTCTCCTCCGGCTCTTGCGGGGAGGCCGCCGGCGGGGAGCTGGCGGCCCGGGGGAACGCGAGATATCGAGGGCAGATTGGTATAAGTCCGGACACGTGACAAGCGGGTGGGGTGACTTATCAGGTCCGGCGAGGCTTCGGGTCCGATCTGCCGCCCCGGACCGGGTCATGCCGCTCCCTGCCTTCATGCCGCCCTACCGCGAGGCCAAACCATGCCCATGCAGGACCGCATCAGAAAGCTTCGGGCCGATCCGGCGTTTGCCGCACTCCACCGGTCGCTCGACGTCTATCATCTGGATCCGCGGCACCTGCCGGCGCTCGAGGCGATCTATCGACCGTTTCTCAGGCCCGGCGATCTCGCCTTCGACGTCGGCAGCCATGTCGGCGACCGCATCCTGGCCTTCCGGCGGAGCGGCGCGGGCAAGGTGGTCGCGCTCGAGCCGCAGCCTGAATGCGCGCGGGTCATCCGCGAGCTGTTCACCGGCGATCCGGCGGTGGTCCTGATCGAGGCGGCCTGCGGGCCGAAGCCCGGCACGCTTGAGTTGCGGGTCAACTCCGCCAATCCGACTGTGACCACGGCCTCTCCCGCCTTCATCCGGGCAGCCGATGGCGCCGCCGGCTGGGAAGATCAGGTCTGGGACCGGACCATCACGGTACCGGTGACCACGCTCGACCGCTTGATCGCCGAGCATGGGCAACCCGCATTCATCAAGATCGACGTCGAGGGCTTCGAGGCGGACGTGCTCGCCGGCCTCTCGCAAGCGGTGCCGGCGCTCTCCTTCGAGTTCACGACCATTCAGCGGGAGATCGCTTACAAGTGCCTCGAACTGTGCGACCGGCTGGGCGGCTACAGGTACTCGTTGATGATCGGTGATGCGGGCGGCCCGGACGGCGACAGCCGCGGCATCATCGACGGAGCGGACCGGCGGCGTTGGCGGACCAGCACGGATCTCGCCGACGTGATTGCCGCATTGCCGCATGCCGCCAATTCGGGCGACGTCTACGCTTGGCTCGAAGTCTGACCGGCCGCCGTCATCGCACGGCGCCGCGATGCGGGGAGCTTGCGGCAAGGCTCCGATCAGCCGGCGCGACGCGGCGCAGCGGCAAGCGCCAGCGCCGCCGCCACGATGAGCGCTGCCGCAGCGGCAAGCGAAGCCAGGCGCAAGCTGCCGGAGATTTCCGAGAGAACGCCTGCAACCGTCGGGCCGATCATCTGGCCCAGGCCGAAGCTCGCAGTCGTAGCGCCGATCGCCCATTGCGGCCGTCCGCCGGAGAGGTTGCGGGCGCAGATGAGGCCGAGCGCGGTGATCCCGAGGAACGTGCCGCCGAGAAGCACGGCGGCGGCCGAGAGACCGGCGGCGCTGGTCCACTCGACGCTCGCCGCGACGCCCGCCGCTTCGACGAGGCAGGCGAGCGCGTAAGTGCGATAAAGTCCGATCCGACGGCTCAGCCATTCCCAGAGCGGGATCGACGGCAGCGTCGCCAGTCCGACCATGAGCCAGATCCAGGGCTCGAGGCTTCTGACACCCGGCGTCTCACGCACGATGGTCACGATGAAGGTTGCCGTGATGACATAGCCGAACCCGAACAGCCCGTGGGCGGCTGCGATGAGCGCAAGGGAGCGCGCGCCGGCTGCCGCTGATCGTCTCGCCGCGGGCGGCGCCATCGTGGTCGACGCGGGCAGCAGCCGGACTGAGATGGCGCTCGCCAGCAAAGCGGCCATCGCGCAGCCGATCCACATCTGCCGCCAGTCAGCCCCGACCGCAGTCAAACCGGCGATGATGAGCGACGAGACCGTGATTCCCGTTCCCACTCCGGCAAAGTGCAGGGAGGAGAGCGGCCCGCGTTGTGCGGTCATCAGTTTGTCCAGAACCAGCGTCGAGGCGCAGATAATGACGAACGCGCTGCCGACTCCTGAGAGGAATCGGATGGCGATCAACGTGGCGAGTTCGTCGAAGAATGCAGCGGCGCCGGTGGTCGCGACGCTCGTGGCGAGCGCCACGATCAGCCAGGCGCGCGGCTTCGCGGCAAAGACGCGGCCGCCGACGGCGAGGGCGCCGGTCAGATAACCCAGGTAGTTGGCCGAGGCGACGAGCCCCGCGTCGAGCTTGCTCCAGGAGAGCGCCTCG
>CAYWBX010000611.1:0-2695 GCA_964456015.1 uncultured Hyphomicrobiaceae bacterium
CGCCGCCGGGAGGCCATGCTCGACGGCGCCACGCTGATCGCGCCGGAGACCGTCTGGTTCTCCCACGACACGCGCATCGGCCGCGACGTCACGATCGAGCCCAACGTGTTCATCGGCCGCGGCGTCACCATCGAGGACGGCGTCATCATCCACGCCAACTCGCACATCTGCGGTGTCGACGGCAAAAGCCGCGGCGGCGTCGTCATTCGCGCGGGCGCCGAGATCGGACCCTTCGCGCGGCTGCGGCCCGGCGCCGACATCGGGCCCGACGTTCACATCGGAAACTTCGTCGAGGTGAAGAACGCGCGCCTCGAGACCGGCGCCAAGGCCAATCATCTCGCCTACATCGGCGACGGACGCGTGGGCGAGGGCGCCAACATCGGCGCCGGCACCATCTTCTGCAACTACGACGGCTTCTTCAAGCACGTCACCGACGTCGGCAAAGGCGCCTTCGTCGGCTCCAATTCCTCGCTTGTTGCGCCGGTCAGGATCGGCGACGGGGCCTACATCGCCTCCGGCAGCGTGATCACCAAGGACGTTCCCGCCGATGCGCTCGCCATCGAGCGGACGACGCAGGATCAGCGTCCGGGCTGGGCGGCCAGGTTCCGCGCGGCGATGCAGCGACGCAAGGCGGAAGGCCGCCGCTGAGGCGCGCCGGGGCGGCCGCGTCACGCGCGCTGGCGCGGATCGGCGACATCCTCGATCAGGAGCTCGATGCGCTCCCGCCCGCCCCAACTGTCGCGCCGCAGCGTGCCGGCAACGTGAACCGGCATTCCGCCGGACTCGAGCAGCATCGCGCCATGCGCCTGCCCGACGGCGCGAAACGCGATCGCCTCGAGGCGGCTGCCGTCGCCGGCTTCGAGCGTGCAGCGCACGTGCGTATCGCCCATCACCTTGGCGAAACGTACCCGATGCGCCGGAAACGCGAATCTCGGCGGCGGATTGCCCTGGCCGTAGGGTCCGGCCTTGGCGATCAGGTCCATGAGTTCGTCGCTGACCCCTGCCGGGGTGAGCGCGCCGTCGATTTCGAGCGCCGCCGCCTCGCGCACCACGTTCGCCGTCTCCCGGATGAGGGCGTCGAGGCGCGCCGCGACGGCCTCGATCCGCCCGCGCGCCACCGTCAGGCCGGCCGCCATGGCGTGGCCGCCGCCCTTGACCAGGAGGCCCTCGCTGACGCACTGGCGCACGGCGGAGCCGATGTCGACGCCTGCGATCGAGCGCAGCGATCCGGTTCCTTCCTCCTTCGCCTCCCAGGCGATCACGCACGCAGGCCGGCTGAACCGCTCGACGAGGCGGCTCGCCACGAGACCGACGACGCCCTTGTGCCAGCGCTGCGAGCCAACGATCACGATCGGCAGATCCGGATCCGCATCGATCAGCCGGTCTGCCTCCGCGATCGCCTCTTCGAGCATCTCGCTTTCGATTGCCTTTCGCTCGGCATTGAGCCGGTCGAGCGTCGCTGCGATGCGCGCCGCCTCGGTCTCATCGTCGATCGACAGCAGCCGGGCGCCGAGCGCGGCATCGCCGATCCGCCCGCCGGCATTGATGCGCGGCCCCAGGATGAAGCCCAGATGATAGGGCGTCGGCGCCTGCGCGAGACGCGCTGCATCGCACAGCGCCCTCAGCCCGACGTTCTCGCGCCGGTGCATCACCTCGAGCCCGCGCATGACGAAGGCCCGATTGAGCGTCCGCAAGGGCACCACGTCGGCAACGGTCGCCAGCGCCACGAGATCGACGAGGCCCATCAGGTCGACGGGCCCCGCAGGGCCGGAGTGACCGCGCCGGCGCAGCTCCCGGCTCGTCGCCACGAGCGTCATGAACACGACGCCCGCCGCGCACAGATGCCCAAGCCCCGAGAGATCATCCTGCCGGTTGGGATTGACGACCGCATGCACGTCCGGCAGCCGCTCGTCGGCCTGGTGATGATCGAGTACGATGACATCGGCGCCGCGCGGGCGGGCTGCTGCGAGCGCCTCGAAGCTCGTGACGCCGCAGTCGACGGTCACGATCAGCCGCGCGCCGTCCCGGACCAAGCCTTCGATCGCCGCCACGTTCGGCCCATAGCCCTCGAAGATGCGATCGGGGATGTAGATCCGGCAATCGAGACCGTAACCCTTGAGGAAGCGGCGCATCAGCGCCGCCGAGCAGGCGCCATCGACGTCGTAGTCGCCGAATACGGCGATGCGCTCGCGTCTCTGGATGGCATCAGCGAGCCGCCCCGCCGCCTTGTCCATATCGACGAGCCGGGACGGGTCGGGCATCAGCGCCTTGATCGTGGGCTCAAGGGCCGTCGCGACGTCGTCGAGCCCCACGCCGCGCGCCGCCAGGATGCGCCCAAGAAGATCCGGAAGCCCGTGCCGCTGGCTGATCGCCGTCGCGATCTTGCTCTCGCCGGGCTTCAGCCGCTCGCGCCAGGCGAAGCCGCGCGCCGACTTCGCGACGCCGAGGAATGGCGGCGGCGTCGTCCCTGGCTCCCGCTTTTTCCGCAACGCCCCCATCCTCGACCCTTCCCTGAACCTGACAGTTGTAGGGCGATTCCGGGGTCGCCGGCAGAGCGGACTGCAAGGCTGTGGACAGCCCCAACCCGCGGGAACCTTCGGCCATCCGGACCCGGACCGGCCGAGCATGAGGACGGCCAAGGCGGAATTTCGGACCTCGCCAACTCGTTATTTGCCTTGCGTTGCGTTTTGCCGCA
>CAYWBX010000612.1:0-2690 GCA_964456015.1 uncultured Hyphomicrobiaceae bacterium
CGCTCCCGGCGCTTCGGTGAAATCCCTGGGTGGGATGGTCCCCCCGGCGAACGCGCTGCCTGCGGCCATCATCAGGGAAATCAGGACGACAATAATAAGAGACGCTCGTTTGGTTTTCATACGATCTCCTTATGGCAATACAGCATTTAATCGCAGAATACTCGACAGGTTCAACGGCGACGATGAAATGATTCGGATCGGCTTCACCTCCTTCCTGCCCCGGTGTTCGGTTAGGCCTAAAAAGAGTGACGTTGTCCATATTCTATCGCGCGGTTATCAGCGAGTCAATATGAATTTTGTGCTATACCATGGATTTCTCTAGGTCGCGGGTGGGTATCATTAGAAGCTATCTCAAAAATAATCGAGAACACAATTCAAGTGAATATCGGTAGCGACCCTTCTACCGAGCTAATCCAAACCCTACGGTTGCGATAGGCACGCGTTTCAGAGATTCCTTGCCTGCACTGCCGGTCAGATTCGGAATGAAACATCTCCACTCCATTAAACCTCCCGCAGGTTCTCAACCTGCGGGAGGTCCATGAGTTCATCTAAAAATCCCCTTGCGGGACGTACGGCGCGCTCCATAACGCCACCTGCATCACGACCGACTTGAACCAGGCCTGATGCATTTTTTCGACCTCCTCGGGGCTGTGTCCCTTTTTTGCCAGGAACGGCTTGATGGTTGCCGTGATCGGGTAGATGAACGCCACCAAATAGCGATGGTGGATGTGGGGCACCGATGCGACGCCATCCGTCTTGTTCTTCTTCGTGCGATGGTGCCGCAATCCGATCTCCTGCTGATAATCCAGCCATGCCTGGTCATAGGGGCGGTTGCAGGTGTCCAGGATCCACTGGCCAAACCGCTGCCGCACGGCGCCCAGGTAATCCATATTGGGATTGCCCTTTCCATCGGTGAAATAGTAAACCAGGTGCGGGTGCGAGGCGACAAAACCGTACCATACATCCAGCACGTCTTCGATCTGGTCTTTCAACACCTCGCCTGCCAGGCGCAGGTATTTTTCGTCCTCCTGGTCAAAAAGCACCGCCTTCTTCAGGTTTTCGAATTCTCCCTGGGTGAGAGGGGATTTGGCGGCTACAGGGGTTGCATAGGTATAACCGGGAATCGTGTTCATCTGCTGATCTCCTTTCAACGGGTAAGATTTGGGTTGCGGATCTCCTGCTGAAGCAGGACCTTTTCCAACTCATCGTTGGTGGGTTCGGTTAACAGGATCTTCACTTTGCCATCGCCGATCACCAGCGTTGGCGTGCTGCGATATCCCCGATTGATGTGGATGACGAAATTTTCCGCCGCCGGGTCGTCATCGATATTAATTTCATTGAAGGGGACGCCGAGCGCATTCAGATATGCGCGCGTGCGTTCGGTGTCATCGCAGTTCGTTGAGCCGTAGAGGGTGACAGGCAGGGACATCCGTTTCACCTCCTTCTTTCAGATTTCGATGGGTATGAAGTCCGGGCATTCGCGATAGGTTTCGGGTTCCGGCAGCGGGGCGTCCATAAACCCGCAGTGATGGGGGCCGCGCGGGTCATCCGGGTGCGCGTCCCGTTGGAAGAACTGGCAGCCCCAGCACATTTCGTAGACTTTCACATGGCCGGCTGCCTGCAGGGTTTTCACGATAGCCTGCGTGGCGCGATACAGGGCCTGCCTGTCGCCTTCGGGCAATGTCTCGATCGCCTGCTCGATTTCGTCCAACACATCTTCAAGGGCGTGGACCGACCGTTCACCCTGCTCGGTCAGACTCAAGGTCACGATGCGGCGGTCGTCAGCGTGCGTGAGGCGTTCCGCCAGATGTTTTCGCTCCAGGGCGTCCGTGATCCCGCTGGCGGTGGGATACGAGACCGCCAGCCAGTCCGCCAGGCCGCCGATGGTGCGAATGCCTGACCGGGCATAGCGCATGAAGATCAGCGCCTGAATTTGAGCCGGGGAGAGGCCCATGATCTCGCCGCGCTGCCGCAGCAGATGGCTGATCGCCTGGCTGATGCGGTACTGGGCGATGGTGATGTGCCCGCTGAGGGTGTTTCGGTTGATCGGATTGAAGGATCTCATTATTTAGTACTCCTAAATAATTTTAGTCGAACATGGGAAATATGTCAAGGGGAATCCGCATCGGCGAGGCGTGGTATCGCCGCGGTCAAACGCGGTTGCCTGCGGCGGGGATAAGGCTATCCGCTAATTTACGCCAATCTGCGCGAATCGGGTTCGAATTCGCGAAAATTCGCGTGAATTCGCGGATAAAAATGCTGAACGGGCACAAGCAACCGTAGGGTGGGTGGCGGACTGCGAGAATCGGGTTTGAATTCGCGAAAATTCGCGTGAATTCGCGGATAAAAAAACTGAACGGGCACATGGCGACGGGCACAAGGCCCTAGACTACAAATGTGGATGGGAACCCTACATTACGGATCAGGCGTGGAAAAGGCTGGTATCGCCGCGGTCAAACGTGATTGCCTGCGGCGGGGATAAGACTATCCGCTAATCTACGCCAATCTGCGCGAATTGGGTTTGAATTCGTGAAAATTCGCGGGAATTCGCGGATAAGAATACTGAACGGGCACAAGGCCCTATACTACGGGATGCGGACGAGAAACTACCCAATCTATAAACAGGAGAAACAACATGGAAATAGAAATAATCTACCGTCCCTCATACTCACTGGGTGTGATCAAACTCT
>CAYWBX010000613.1:0-2681 GCA_964456015.1 uncultured Hyphomicrobiaceae bacterium
CGTGGCCATATGGGGGGTCGAATCGGGCTATGGAGCGTCAACCGGAACGCGCAGCGTCATCCGCTCGCTTGCGACACTTGCCGCTGCGGATCCACGCCGATCGGACTTCTGGCGGGGTGAGCTCCTTGGCGCGCTCAGCATACTCCAGCGCGGGGACACCACCCTGGAGCGGTTGACGGGCTCTTGGGCCGGGGCGATGGGGCATACGCAGTTCATGCCGTCCAGCTATCTCGCTCACGGGACGGACTTCGACGGTGACGGCCGGCGCGATATCTGGGAGTCCATACCGGATGCCCTGGCCTCCACAGCCAACTACCTGAGGGCGGTCGGTTGGAAGCCCCATGAGCCCTGGGGCTTTGAGGTTTCGTTGCCGCCAGGGTTCGACCTAGCCGCCGTGGGTGACGATTCCAAGAAGCCGATGCTCGACTGGCTGGCACTTGGAGTATCGGCGCCCGCGGGGCGTACGTTGCCGGCGGTCGGCCTTCCCCTGCGTCTCATTCTGCCCGCCGGCGTTCGCGGTCCAGTCTTTCTGGTCACCGGTAATTTTCAAGCGATCCTCAGGTACAACAACGCACTGGCTTATGCCCTTGCCGTGAGCCACCTCGCGGACCGATTGCGCAGTGGCGAGGCGATCGCCGCTGCCTGGCCGAGCGACGATCCGCCGCTTGATCGGGCGCAACGCTCTGAGCTGCAACGGCTGCTCATCCAGCTAGGATTCAATACGGGTGGCATCGACGGAATTGTGGGTACCCAGACTCGGGCGGCGATCAGGCTGTTGCAATCCCGGATCGGTCTTCCGCCCGACGGTTACGCGAGCGCCAATCTGCTGGCGAAGGTGCGGCATCTCGCATCTCCCTGAAACAAGTCCGGGCGCAGGCTCTTTTTGAACTGCCGCGAACTTCTGCAGGCCGATTTGGGATCAGTGTGCGCATCCTTGTCGAGGCTTCGACCGCGCAGTAGGTTTACTTGTTGGCGCGGCTGCGAATCATGAGTGACGCAGCGAGGCCGGCGGGAAGCCGGCCGTTGATCTCGAATTGGACACTCTGCTCGCACCGAGACCGGAACCATGCGCGGAACGGCGATATTGGCCTTTGTCCTCGCCCTCGCAGTTGCGCTGCCGGGGCACGCGCAGCCGCGCGCTGCTGGTGACGCCCTTCTTGGAGGAACGTTCATCACACCCTTCCCCGAGAACGATACGTACCGGGTGCAGGTCTATGGCGAGTCCATGGCGGATGGTCTGCTGACCGGACTTGCCGAAGTCATGGGGCGGGAGGCGCGCGTCGCGCTGCCGAAGCGGGCACGGCATCTGAGCGGTCTGTTGCGCGGCGAAATCTTGGAGGACCTGCTCGCCATCGAGGAAGAGCTCGAACGGGAGCCCGCCCATGTTGCGATCATCATGCCCAATATGATTCTGCGTTTCCCGTGGCGAGAGAACTTCGACCGGCGCTTTCCTCCCGGCTCGGAGGCGCGCCGGGAAGAAGTGCAACGCAGGCAGGAGGTTTGGAAGGCTGAGCGCGGGCTGCGCCTCGACCAGCTCATCCGTGCGCTGCGCAGGAAGAATGTGGCCGTCTATCTCGTCGGACTGCCGATCATGCGCAATCCATTCACGACTGACGACGCCCAGGTTGTGAACGAGCTCCTGCGGGAGCGCGCGCTGGTGAATGGAGCACGCTTCATCGATATCTATGCAAGCTTTGCTGATGAAGGTGGCGGCTTCGATCCTCAGGGTCCGGACATCGACGGCAAGATGCGCTTGCTTCGAGATACGGAAGGCATCGGGTTCACTGCGGCCGGCTTCCGCAAACTCGGACATTTCGTCGAGCGCGAGCTGAAGCGCGATCTGGCGGCGGCCCGCGCGGAACGAAACGTGCCCCTTGCCGGCAGCGAAGAGGAGCAACGCCGGATCAGGCCCGCAGCCGTGCGCCCGCAACCGGGGCCCACGGGCGATATGGCAACGCTCACCAAGGATGGCAGGCCGGCGCCGGCCGTCACCAAGCCGTCACCGCCCGCAGGTGCGTGGGCGACGCGGACCGAGAGCGCTACAACTGGCGAGGACATCCGTGCGGACAATGGCCGCGTCACGATAAAGTCGGTGACTCTGCAGGGGCGCGAGGAGACCGTCGCGATAGAAATCGTTCGCCCGCCGATTCCTGCCGCGCTCTATGCTGCGGTCACGCGCCGGGAGTCTCCCGATAAGCTAAGTCAGCTTGGCCACTCGATCGTCACGGAGATCACGGGTGGGCAAACGGTCATCAGCTCCGTGACGCCGCCGGCTGATGGCGGCGTGAGCGACCGACGGCGCGGCAATACAGGAATCGGTTCTCCCTACCATCTCGTCTTGGAAAAGGGGCAGCGGTTGCCACCAAAGCCCGGGCGCTCAGACGACATGCCCTGGCCGCGTCAGGAAGTCTTGCCATACGTTCCAGCCGACTCAGCGGGTTCGGACGGCGCCGCGGAGGTTCGTCGTCCACCGGCTGCGAGAAACGCCCCCGCGCGGCCAGGGGTTCCGCGCGGGTAGCCGTCGCGTGGGTGGCCCAATGACCCGACCGCTTGCTCGCCCGCGATCCGCCTCGCTGGCGAGAGACTGCGATCCTTGCCGAGCCGCGGGACCGCCATAGGCGTCCCGGCTCAGACGGGGCGAGACTTTACTGCGCCTTAACCGACACGGCCTATGATCTTAG
>CAYWBX010000614.1:0-2680 GCA_964456015.1 uncultured Hyphomicrobiaceae bacterium
GCCGGAGCGGCGGAACACTTGGAAATTGCTGCGGTTGTGGCTAGCCGCGCCCGGCGGGTCAGGCCGACAGTGCTGATCGGGCAACGCCCGTCACTGCCGCCTGCCACACGATCATGGCCTGTCGGGTCGCGCCCACGTCGTGCACGCGGAGAATCTGGACACCCTGCTGGAGACCGGCCAGCGCTGCTGCGATGGAGCCCGGCAGGCGTTCCTCGGGGTCGACGGCTCCGGTCAGCGCGCCGATGAAGCTCTTGCGCGAGGCTCCGAGAAGAATGGGCGTGCCGAGAGAATGGAAAAGAGACAGGCCCGAGAGGATCTCCAGATTGTGTGCCGTCGTCTTGCCGAAGCCGATACCGGGGTCGACAATCAGCTTCTCACGGGCAATTCCGGCGCGCATGCAAGCCTCAATGCGAGCCTCAAGCGCGTCGAACACATCGAGCAACGCGTTCCGGTAAACGGGGTTGCGCTGCATGACCTTGGGATCGGCGGGCGAGTGCATCAGCACCACCGGCAGCTTCGTCTCGACGGCAACGCGAAGGCTCTGTGGATCGTGCGTGAGCGCTGAAATATCGTTGATCAGATCTACGCCCGCCGAGGCGGCGCGACGCATCACCTCCGCCTTGCGCGTGTCGATGGACAGGCGCGCGTGCGTTCGACCGGCCAGCCCTTCGATAACGGGCATGACGCGACGCAGCTCCTCGTCGAGCGTCACTGCGTCTGCGCCGGGTCTGGTCGATTCGCCGCCGATATCGAGGATGTCGGCACCTTCGTCGGCGAGCCGGAGCGCATGATCGATCGCGGCTGATTGGGTGGCAAAGCGCCCCCCGTCGGAGAAGCTGTCCGGCGTGACGTTCACGATCCCCATGATCCGCGGCCGATCGAGTGAGAGACCGCATAGCGACGCGCGCTGTGAGGTGATCCGCTCCAGCTGCTGCTGCAGGCGATCGCCGCCGGGGGCGGGATGGCCCAACAGGTTGCGCAACTCGTCGATCGACAGAAGTCGCCGGTCGATCCAGTCATCGGGATGACGCTGGATGAGCTCGAAGCCCGTGCAGCCGAGGTCGTCCCGGCTGGCGATCCGGATCACTTGCTCGCGCCGCGCCTGCGGGCGGTCCGGAGCATAGGCCTGGATCCCGATTGGACGAAGGTACGGCGCAGCCATGGTGTCCCGAATTGGTTAGAGGCTCAGCAAGAGTTATATCGCGGCACGACGCAACGCCAGGAAGGCGCTCACGCCTTCGGCCGCCAAGTCTCGGCGCAAAGCACGGCTGCTGCGCGAACTACGCCCTGCGGCCTTCGGGCGAAGCCGGATAATCGGCACTGGGCAATATGTGACGCTTCGGAGACTCGCGAACGGACGCCCGTTGCCAGAACGGTGCCTCTTCGACGGGCGGCTCGAGTCCGCCAACGCGGCGCGGCCTTTGCGCGCCCTGTCGGGACACCTCGGCCATTCCGCCTGGTTCGCGGCCTCGATCGTCGCCAAGCGAGGTAGTGACGAGCTTGCCGGCAGCCGTCCTTGCACCCGTCCCTAGGCTCAGACTTGCGGCTGCGGCGTCAGTCCACCAGCGCCCGGCTCCTCCCGGGGTGGCCTCTGGCGGCCCGTGGTTGGCACCGCCGATCCGGTCGGTCCCTTCTTGCTGTCTTCATCGTCCGAGGCGCGGACAATCTTCTCCCCTCGCATGATTTTTTGGACCTCCTCGCCCGAGATCGTCTCGTATTCGAGCAGGGCCTGCGCGACGGCGTGCAGCTTGTCGACGTTCTCGCGGAGAATGCGGCGCGCCGTTTCCTCGCCCGTCTGAATCAGTGCTCGGATCTCCTCGTCGATCAGGCGCGCGGTCTCATCGGAGATGTTCTTCGTCTGCGTGACGGAATGGCCGAGGAAGACTTCCTGCTCGTTTCCGTTGTAGCGCACGCGCCCGAGTTTGTCGGACATACCCCACTCCATGACCATGGCGCGTGCGAGCTGGGTCGCCATCTGAATGTCGCCGGTGGCGCCGTTCGTCACATTGTCAGGACCGCCGAGGATGATCTCGGCCTCGCGGCCGCCGAACAGCACGGCCAGTCGCGCCTGGCACCACTTCTTCGACCGACTGTAGCGATCGCCCTCGGGCAGGTTCATGGTGACGCCGAGCGCGCGGCCGCGGGGGATGATCGTGACCTTGTGCAACGGGTCGTAAGGAACCATGAGACCGACGATGGCGTGGCCGGCCTCGTGGTACGCCGTATTGCGCTTCTCCTCCTCGCTCATGACCATGGACCGACGCTCGGCGCCCATCATCACCTTGTCCTTGGCGTCCTCGAACTCGGCTTGTGTGACCATCCGTTTCGAGCGCCTGGCCGCAAGTAGCGCGGCCTCGTTGACGATGTTCGCGAGGTCGGCGCCGGAAAAGCCGGGCGTTCCCTTGGCCACGGTCTTCAGGTCGACGTCCGGGGCAAGGGGCACCTTCCGGGCATGCACCTTCAGGATCTTTTCCCGGCCAAGCACGTCAGGGTTGGGCACGACGATCTGTCGGTCGAAGCGGCCCGGGCGCAGCAGTGCAGGATCGAGCACATCAGGACGGTTGGTCGCCGCGATAACGATGATCCCCTCGTTGGCCTCGAAACCATCCATCTCGACGAGGAGCTGGTTGAGCGTCTGCTCGCGTTCGTCGTTGCCGCCGCCGAGGCCCGCGCCGCGATG
>CAYWBX010000615.1:0-2668 GCA_964456015.1 uncultured Hyphomicrobiaceae bacterium
GGGTGTGCGGCCTCACTTTCAAGCGCCTCGAAGCGGCGGCGTTCGAGGTCGAGGCGCTCGGGCTCAAGCTCGGCGAGATCGTCTCGGCGCGGCTGGACGCGATCTCCCGGCAAGACGCCCGGCGCGAGGACGGCGACCTCGACATCGAGGATGAAGCGGACGCGGACGCGGAAGAAGAGGACCAGGACGGGCTCGAGGAAAGGTCCGAAGACGGCGAGCCGCCGCTCGTCGCGCCGAAGCGGCGCAACATCATTCGCGGCGAGGAATCACCGAAGAAGCGCGGCAAGCGCGAGGCGCGCGAGGTCCAGCCCGAGCTGCCGGTGTTCAAGCCCGGCACCTATGAGCTCCCGGCGCTCGCGCTGCTCGCCAAGCCCGCCCCGCAGAAGACGCGGGTGATCTCCGACGAGGCGCTCGAACAGAACGCCCGCATGCTGGAAAACGTGCTCGCCGATTTCGGCGTCAAGGGCGAGATCATCAATGTCCGCCCGGGCCCCGTCGTCACGCTCTATGAGCTCGAGCCCGCCGCCGGGGTCAAATCCTCGCGCGTCATCGGCCTCGCCGACGACATCGCCCGCTCGATGAGCGCCGTCGCCGCGCGCGTCGCCGTCGTTCCCGGCCGCAACGCCATCGGCATCGAGCTGCCGAATATCCGCCGTGAGACCGTCTATCTGCGCGACATCCTGGAGAGCGAGGCCTTCAGGGGCTCGGACGCCGTGCTGCCGCTCGCGCTTGGCCGCTCCATCGCCGGCGATCCGGTGACGGTGGACCTGGCGCGCATGCCCCACATGCTCGTTGCCGGCACCACCGGGTCGGGCAAGTCGGTCGGCGTCAACGCCATGATCCTCTCGCTGCTCTACAAGCTGGGCCCCGAGGACTGCCGCCTGTTGATGATCGATCCGAAGATGCTGGAGCTGTCCGTATACAACGGCATCCCGCACTTGCTCACCCCCGTCATCACCGATCCGGCCAAGGCCGTCTGCGCGCTCGACTGGGCCGTCGCCGAGATGGAGGAGCGCTACAAGCGCATGTCCAAGCTCTCGGTGCGCAACATCGATGTCTACAACAACCGGGTACGCCACGCCCTGCGCCGCGGCGAGCGGCTGGTGCGCACGGTTCAGACCGGCTTCGATGCGCAGACCGGGCAGGCCCTCTACGAGAACGAGCAGCTCGATCTCGAGCCGATGCCCTATATCGTCATTGTCGTCGACGAGTTCGCCGATCTGATGATCGTCGCCGGCAAGGAGATCGAGGCCGCCGTGCAGCGACTGGCGCAGATGGCGCGCGCCGCCGGCATTCATCTTGTGATGGCGACACAGCGGCCCTCCGTCGACATCGTCACCGGCACCATCAAGGCGAATTTCCCGACCCGCATCTCCTTCAAGGTCGCCTCCAAGATCGACAGCCGCACCATCCTCAACGAGCAGGGAGCCGAGCAGCTCCTCGGCCAGGGCGACATGCTGTACTCGGCCGGCTCCGGCCAAGTGGCGCGCGTTCACGGCGCATTCGTATCGGACGAGGAGGTCGAGGCCGTCGCGACCTACCTGCGCCAGCAGGGCGAGCCGCGCTACGTGGACGGCATCACCGAGCCAAAGGTGACGGAGACGGCCGAGGCTCGAGCCGGCACAACCGCCGCCGGGGCCGATGACCTGTACGACAAGGCCGTCGCGCTCGTGCTGCGCGACCGCAAGCCGTCGACCAGCTACATCCAGCGCCGTCTGTCAATCGGCTACAATCGCGCCGCCGACCTAATGGAGCGGATGGAGCGCGACGGCCTGATCAGCCCGCCGAACGGAGCCGGCAAGCGCGAGATCTTGGCGAGAGGCGGCGAGCAAGACGGCTTCGACGGCTGAGGCCGCGCTCAAACCCCGATGCCGCCTGGCTGGGTGCCCGGCTCAGCCGATCGCGCTCGCGGCACCGATCGCGGCTGCCAGCAGCAGGACCGCACGCCTGACGATGATCTCCGGCGCCCGCCCCTGAAGGCCCGCCCCGGTGATGGTGCCCACCAGATAGAGCGGCGCCAGAATGCCGATGGTCTGCAAGTAGCCCGGCTGCACCGCACCCTGCAGCACCAGCAGTGCAAGCAGGACGATGACGACCAAGAAGCACCAGACGATGAAGTTGGCACGGCTCTCGACCGCCGTTTGGCGGGCCGCTGCCAGGACCAGGGCGACCGTCACCGCAATCGATGTCGCTCCGACAATGACGCCCGACATCATCCCGGCGGCCACCCACGTCGTCGCGGACGGACGCCAGGGATACCGCCAGCCCGACAGCAGGACGATCGCAGCGGCGAGGATCGTCGCCCCGATGACACGGCGCATCGTCACGGGATCGGCGACAGCGATGAGATGGACGCCGACGGGCAAGCTCGCCAGCGTGCCTAGCACCAGCGGCGTCAGCACGTTCCGGTCGACGTGCCGCCTGGCTTCAGGCAGGAGGCGGACGTTGACCAGGATATCCACCCACATCATGACCCAGATCGCGGCCGCCGGAACAAGGTACAGATTGAGAATCGGCAGCATCAGCAGCGGGCCGCCGAAGCCTGCAAAGCCTCGCACGACACCCGATCCGAAGGCGATCGGCGCCAGGATGAGATAGGCCGTCTCATCGAGGTGCATGCAGACCGTCCTTCCCTGCTGCTGGGACCTCGACCGGGCCGGCCGCCGCA
>CAYWBX010000616.1:0-2659 GCA_964456015.1 uncultured Hyphomicrobiaceae bacterium
ATAATCGAGCACCTCGCGGACCGGATCTGAGTCGACGACAATGTTGACCTTCGCATCCACCAGATCCGCTCCGAACGCGCCGAAGGTCGCGCCCCAGGTCTGGTTGGCGTCCGTGCTGTTCGATCCGCAGCCGAGCGCAAACGTCATGCCCGCCTTGTGACACTGCTCGGCAAGCTTGAGCTGTGTCTCGTAGGTCCAGTTTTCCGCACCCTTGGTCTTGACGTCCTTGGCGGGGTACCACTCGGTCACGTCTTCGCCCGTGATGCTCTTCATCACCGAGATGCGCGCGCAGGGCGGCAGCGGAGCTGTGCCCCAGGACACCGGTACGCCGAGCCACTTGCCCTTGGCGATGCCGAGATACTCGATGGCCTTGCCGACCGGCCCGTACTGTTTGAGCAGCCCCTCCATGACGTCGTTCATGGGCGTGAGGAACTCGCCATAGCGATGGGCGTTCCATTGGTCGAACGCCAGGATGTCGTGGCCGGACTTGGCCTGCGCCTCGGCGGCTTGGGTGAGGATCATCTTGTTCCCTGCCGAGGGGATGAAGTCGATGGCCACCTCCATCTTGTTCTTCGCGGCCCAGGCGTCGATGATTCCTTTGAGCACAGCGTTGGGCCCCGGCACCCAATGGTCCCAGATGCCCATCGTGAGCTTTCCTGCAGCGTGCGACGGCTGGACGTGCACCAGCGGCAGCGTCGCGGAGGCGGTTGCCGCGGCCGCGACCTTGATGGCTCGGCGGCGTGTGATGTGACGGGTCTGTGTCATGCGGTTTGGCTCCCTTTGGCTTCGTGCGAGTCGATTGGTCTTGCGGTTTGCTGCGGCGCTCGCGTCGAGCGAGACCTGCGACGGCCGGGCGACGGCTCAGCTGCTCGAGGCGGACGGCAAGCGCAGCGTCGTGTCGCCGCTCGTGTCTTTGCTTGCGCGGCCCCGCTTATGCGTCGCCCTGGAGAAAGCTCCATCCCGTCGTCGTTGAGCGAGACTTTTGGGTAGGCATTGTCGACACCGGCACGTTCGCTCCGATGCGCCGGTTGCGGCCGCCCCGCCCTGCTGATGCGCTCTTCGCCGCTGAAGCAGGGTTCATGCCGTCAGCACGGCGCCATATTGGCGGCCGCGGAAGGGCTTTGGGTTGCAAGGTTTGAATCGATCACGGTCGTAGGGCTCTACCCCTCGACCGCGAGTACGGGTGACCTGCGCCATCGGTCTGCACCCTCCCGCCCGGTTGCGCCGCGCGATGCGCGGCTTTGGGGACCAAAGTGAGGACGTCCAATTCGCAGAACAGTGATTTCGAATGCCAGGATAGGCCCGTTCAGGCGGCAAAGGCAATATACACTCGCCGCGGCGGGCGATCCCGCAGCGTGTACGATTTACAGTCAGTATCACCTCAGTGGTCGCGGTAGGCCGCGACCGCGCAAAGGGTCGGGCTCGGTTCGGTCGTCGTCTGCATCCTTCGCCCCGCGCCGCGTCCTTCGGCGATCCCGCCGCCAAACCGTCGGGCGCCCGGGCCGCAGTAGCCCTGGGCGGTCAGATCGATCAGCCGATCGGCGCTCCGATCGCCATCAACCCCGCGCGCGCCACCTCCATATCATCACTGTAGTGGCCTCCTGACACGCCGATCGCCCCGATCAGCTGGCCGGCCTCGAGGATCGGATAGCCGCCGCCGAAGACGATGGCCCGCCGTGTGCCCGGAAAGCCGTGCAGTAGCGGCGGATCATTCTTCACAAGATCCCAGAGCGCGTGGGTTGGCGCCTTGAGGCACGCCGACGTGTAGGCTTTGTCTTCGGCGATGGCGCGCGTCATGTCGCTGGCGCCGTCCATGCGCAGGGCCGCCTTCAGCACGCCCGAGTCGTCGACGAGGGCGATCGACATCGCCTGCCCGAGCTGGCGCGCCTTCGCCGCGGCCCCCTGCAGCGCGACCAGCGCCGTCTCTGCTGTGATCGACCGCTTTGCGAAGCTTGTCATGCGCTCTGGCTCCTCTGCTGAAGTCACGGCGTTGGCGTCGCCGGCAATCATGGCGCGGGCTCCGCCCGATCGGGCTCGAGGCGTACGCCGAATGCTACGTGCTTGCGGCTGCCGATGGCGCGCGCGGCGGCATGCGCCTCGGCGAGCGCGTGCGCGAGGCGGCGCGGCGAAACGGCATCTCCGACGACGCGAACACGATGGCCCTCAAGCCCTGCCGCGCGCAAGTCCTCGGCAAGCGCCCCGTTCGGGATTGCCGCGCCGACCCAGACAATCGCCGCCACGTCGTCGATGATCTCCTCGCGCCCCGTCAGATAGTGCGCCAGGACGACGCCGCCATTCGAGGCGCGCGCGACGAAATGGTTCGGCCGCGCGCGACCGCCGCCGTGGTCGAGCGCGCGCAGGAACGCGATGCGCGAGACCATCGGCACCTCGCGCGCAATCTCGAAGAACCGCGACGCAATGATCGGCTCGCGTCCCTGCTCGAGCGCGCTTTCGGCGACAGCGGTTGTCCAGTAGTAGCCGTCCTCGTCCATGATGACGACGCGCCGGCCGGAGCGTCCCTCGAGCGGTACCGGTCCATCGGCGGTGAGCACGGGCACCGAGCCGTCGCCGGGCAGCGCCGGGGCGACTGCTGCTGCCCCGGTCGCAACGATGACCTCGTCGGGGCCGAGCGCGACGATGCTCTCGCCGGTCGCCGTCT
>CAYWBX010000617.1:0-2659 GCA_964456015.1 uncultured Hyphomicrobiaceae bacterium
CAATCTGGTTCGTCGCCAGCTGCACGCCGATTCCGTCGTCCGGCTCGCAGAGCAGTGGCTCGCCCGCAATCTGCGCGAGCCGCACGCGGTTGCCGCGGTCGTGAAGGTCTGCGGCATCCCCGAACGCAGCCTGAAGCGTCGGTTCAAGACCGCCACCGGCTCGACGCTGATCGCGCACGTGCAGAACCTGCGCATCGAAGAGGCGAAGCGGCTTCTGGAGACGGGCGCCCTTTCCGCGGACGAGATCGCGAGCGAGGTCGGATACGACAATCCGGCTTTTTTTCGCCGCCTGTTCAAGCGCGCAACGGGTCTGACGCCGGGGGCTTACCGGCGGATGTTCAAGCCGCTCATTGCGGCGGGCGATGTGGCGACGGTCTCGACGGATGCCCCCCGCGCGAGCGAGCCCGACAGCGGCGGGTGAGGTCGCACCACGCCGACCCGCTTCAGCGCACCCGCGTCAGCGCGCCGGCTATCGCGCCGATCAAAGCGCCGATCGGCCCCGTGACGCACCTCGCTTTCATCACGAGGTCGAGGCTTCTGTTATGCGTGTTGCCGGAGAGCACCGCGCGCAATCGGCACCCAATTCCGCCCCGGGGCCGTGCGGAGGGATCTGCCATCATGCGCCGGCGCCGGTCTCGACCCAAAACGCGCTCCCCGCGCCCCTCTCAGCGGGGCCGTGCCGCCGCGCCGGCCGCGGCGCCGACCGCCGCGCCGATGGGACCCGTTCCGAACGCCGTCATCATCAGCAGGTCCAGGTGCTTGTCCAAACGGTTGCCGATGAGCGAATCAAAAAGAATCCAGCCTACACCGGCGCCCACGAGATACCCGACCAACAGCCCGATCATTCCTCCCATTACTCGCGACATGCTTCGTCTCCCGCCACTTTGCGGCCGCGGGCCCTCCCGCGAACCTCAAACTCTCCTTCCTCTCAGGCCGGTTGTCGGATCGCCGCCTGCATCGCCGCCCTCGCCCGCCGCTGAATCTCGGCGCGATAGGGGCTTGCCGGGTAGGTTCCGAGAATTCGCTTCTCGGTGGAAAAGAACGACAGCTCTTCGAGCGCGAGGCGGACCGGCGTGTCGTTCGGGTGCCCCTCGATATCGGCATAGAACATGGTGGCAACGAACTCGCCGTTGACCTGATAGCTCTCCAGCTTGGTCATGTTGACGCCGTTCGTGGCAAACCCGCCCAGCGCCTTGTAGAGCGCCGCAGGCACGTTGCGCACGTTGAAGATGAACGTGGTGATCACGGGGCCGTTGCCGGGCTCCGCGTCCTCGGGCTCGGCCGAAAGAATGACGAACCGGGTCGTGTTGTGCTTCTCGTCCTCGACATCCTCGGCAAGTATGTCGAGACCGTAGATCTCGGCAGCGAGACGCGGCGCCAGCGCCGCCCGGCTGCGGTCGCCCCACTCCGCCACCTGTCGTGCGGAGCCCGCCGTATCGCCTGCCACGTGCGCCCTGAGGCCGTACTGGCGAATGATCCTCCGGCACTGGCCGAGCGCGTGGACGTGGCTGTAGACATCGGTGATGTCCGCCATCCGGGCGCCTTTGACCGCAAGCAGCTGGAAGCGGATGGGCAGGAAATGCTCGCCGACGATGTAGAGCCCGGACTGTGGCAGCAGGTGATGAATGTCGGCGACACGGCCGGCCAGCGAGTTCTCGATCGGGATCATGGCGTAGCGCGCCTCGCCCGACTTCACGGCGCCGATCGCGTCCTCGAAGGTCGGACAGGGCAGCGGCTCGAGCTCCGGGTGGGTCTCAGCGCACGCGATGTGCGAATTGGCACCCGGCTCCCCCTGATAGGAGATGCGCCCGCTCGCTTTTCCCGGCCTCTCACGCGCCGTCGCCAGCCTTGCCTGCTTTCCTTTTTGCTCGGCCATAACACCTTGATACAATTTATGATTTCAGCGCCTTTCCAGCTCTCGCCGAGCGCGTTCGAGATCGGCCGGAGTATCGACACCGAGCGGCACCGTGTCAACGACCGCCACATCGATTCGCATCCCGTCCTCGAGGGCTCTGAGCTGCTCGAGCCGCTCGCGCAACTCGAGGGTTGACGGCCTCAGCGAGACAAAGCGCTCGAGCGAATTGCGCCGGTAGGCATACATGCCAATGTGGTGGTAGAGTGGTCCCTCCCCGTAGGGCGCAGTGGCGCGCGTGAAATAGAGCGCCCGCATGCGGTTGGGCCCGATCGGTGATCCGACCACCTTGACGACATTCGGGTTCGTGCGCTCCGCCGCCTGCCTGATCTCGCAGGCGATCGTGGCGATATGCACCCCCTTGGTGGCGAGCGGCTCCAGGCAGGCGCGCACGAGACGCGGCTCGAGCGTCGGCAGGTCGCCCTGCAGGTTGACGACGATATCGCGGTCGCCTTCCGGATCAACCCGGTTGACCGCCTCGAAGACGCGATCCGACCCGGATGCGTGATCCGGCCGCGTCAGTACGGCCTCGCCGCCCACCTTCCTGATCGCCGCGACGATCTCCTCCGCGTCCGTGGCGACCACCACCCGGCCGGCCTCGGCCGCCATGGCCCGCCGCCACACGTGCACGATCATCGGCTCGCCGGCAATCTCCGCCAGTGGCTTGCCGGGCAGGCGCGAAGCCTGCATCCGGGCCGGAATGACGACGATGGTGGTGGTCATGACGCTCGATCGCTCCCCGTCTCA
>CAYWBX010000618.1:0-2657 GCA_964456015.1 uncultured Hyphomicrobiaceae bacterium
GCGATGCCGCGCCCAAGCCCGGTGACATCCTCGGCAGACTTTAGCTCGACCAGCGGCTTCAGCCGCTCGGCGATGGTCGTCGTCACCCACTGGTCGAGGCGCTGCTGCACCTTTTCCTTGTCTGGACCGGTAAGGTTCTCGTCCGCGAGAAGAACAACCGTGGGCCGTAAAGGGTCATCCCCTGCCTCGAGCCTTGCGATTTCCTCGTCACGCCACAGGATCCGGCCCTGTCGCGTGAGCCTGAATGCGTCGTTCTTGGCGGATGCGACGCGTCGTGCGCGCATCTGGAACTCGTTGGCGAGGACGTGGGCTGCCGCACCGCGGGCTGCCTTGCCGTGAATGCCTTGCGCATCCGCCTGCAGGTCGGGCTGAAAGCGGAATCCCTTAAGGCGTCCAACGAAATGCTTCTCGACATGAACCGAGCCGTCGGCCGCAATTTCGGCGGTCATCTCGTCCTTGTCGCGCAGCCCGCGCATGAGCGCACTCGTCTTGAGGTCGACGAAACGCTGCGTCAGCTGTTCATGCAACGCATCGGACAGCGCATCCTCGATCGCCCGCGTGCGCGCCTGCCAGTGCACCGGATCGGCGAGCCAATCGGCGCGATTGGCGACAAACGTCCAGGTCCGAATGTGCGCGATGCGGTTCGCGAGCGTGTCGATGTCACCCTCCGCGGCGGCCGCATGCTCGACCTGCTTGCTGAACCAGTCCTCCGGGATCCGGTGCTGGTCGCTCATCAGAAACCCGTAAAGCGTGGCGACGAGCTCGGCGTGGTTCTGCGGCGAAATCTTACGATAATCCGGAACCTGGCAAACGTCCCAGAGAAGCCGGACGGCATCCGGGTTCGATGCGCGTGAGGCGATCTCACGATCCGCTGCGAGGGTTTCCAGGGCCAGTTGATCGTCCGCCATTCGTGCCCGTTGCAGGCGGACTTCACGTGGGGCTTGTCTCAGACTCTCGCGCAACCCTTCGAGCGACGAGAAGTCGAGATTGCCGTTGCGCCACTGTATCGAGCGAACCGGATCGAAGGTGTGCGTCTCGAGCCGCTCGATGAGGTCGGCATCGAACGGTTGAGCGTCGCCCGTGACGCCGAAAGTCCCGTCATTCATGTGCCGGCCCGCGCGTCCGGCAATCTGGCCGAGCTCGCTCGGCGTCAGATTCCTGTGCGTATGACCGTCGAACTTCCGTGTTGCTGCAAATGCGACGTGATCGACATCGAGATTGAGGCCCATGCCGATCGCGTCGGTTGCAACGAGATATTCGACGTCGCCGGATTGGTAGAGCGCAACCTGGGCATTGCGCGTCCGCGGCGACAGCGCGCCGAGGACGACGGCTGCTCCGCCGAGCTGGCGCCGGATGAGCTCGGCGATCTCGTAGACTTCGGCGGCCGAGAACGCAACGATCGCGCTTCTTTTGGGCAGCCTCGTGATCTTCTTCTGGCCGCTGTACGTGATCTTCGACAGGCGCGGTCGCGAAATGAAGTTTGCTCCGGGGATCAGGTCGTTGATCGTCTCGCGCATGGTCGCTGCACCGAGCAGCAGCGTCTCTTCTCTGCCGCGTGCGCTCAGCATGCGCTCCGTGAAGACATGACCCCGCTCGGGATCGGCGCAGAGCTGGATCTCGTCGATGGCGAGAAAGTCCGTCTCGATCTCGCGCGGCATGGCCTCGACGGTCGAGACCCAGTAGCGCGCGCCCTCGGGCTTGATCTTTTCCTCGCCCGTGATCAAGGCCACCGCGTTCGCTCCGGCTCGGGCCGCGATCTTGTCATAGACCTCCCGGGCCAGAAGCCTCAACGGCAGCCCAATCATCCCGCTGGCATGACCGAGCATGCGCTCGATGGCGAGATGGGTCTTTCCGGTATTGGTCGGCCCAAGCACGGCCGTAACGTTGCGGATGCGCGAGTGCAGCGACATTCCCTCTTCCCTGACGCAACGGGGGATGGCGATCCTTGAGAGGCATTGCAGAGCGCAAAGCCGCAATCAAGCAGACTTTCGGAAACGCATGGGAACATAAGAAGAATGGCCGATGTGGGGCATCCCCCGCCGGCACCCGCCCGCGGTCAGCCTTCCGGCCCTTGGCGCGACGCTTGGAGGACGGGCCCTGTGACGGCGCTCAGTGTACCAGCGCGATCTGCTCGTGTCGGGTCTGGATCCTGACATGCTGGGCGGTGATGCGCACCGTGCCCACAACGGTTGGTATTACGATCTGGTGTGGCACGAACAGGTTCGCGCTCGGAATCGGGCGCAGCGACAACGCGATCTCGGAGCTTTGTGAGACCGTCTGCGCCTCCGCCCCGGCCTTATGGCCAGCGATCGGTTGGTAGCGGACTTTGCAGACATGCACAATGTCAGGCTGCCCGCTCGGCTGAGCTTCGGCGATACGCTCCTGGCGCACATACGACAGGATAAGATCGAAGCGCTGGCGACCATCGAAGATCGCGAGCTTGCGCGCACACGGGTTGGATTTGTCGCCCTTCGCCATTGCCATGATGGCGCTGAGCGGATCGAGCACTCCCTTGAGATGAATATCCTTGACGGTGACAGTCGCGGGATCAACGGGCGGGGCGGGAGTTGATGTGACGCTGGTTACCGAATCCCCGGTGAACCCCATCTTCACGGAGCCGGCCTGCGACGATCCAATCTGGTCGCCGGTGACCGATG
>CAYWBX010000619.1:0-2650 GCA_964456015.1 uncultured Hyphomicrobiaceae bacterium
AGGCGATCCGCGACGTCGAGGGTCTCGTCAAGAAGAACCGGATCTTCATCGACAAGCTTTCCGCGGGTGCGCGCAAGGTCGAGCCGGGCGCGGTCCGCTTTGTTGGCGAGGTCGACCGGATCTATCTGGGCGATACGGATCGCATCCGCCTCGTCGATGAAGCGGCAGGCGCGGCGATCGAGATCACGAGTGCCGGCAGCCGCAGCGCCGTCGTCTGGAATCCGTGGAGCGCCAAAGCGGCGCGTCTGGGAGACATGGGGGCGCCCGGTGCTTACCGCGAGATGGTGTGTATCGAAACCGCCAACGCCGGCGACGACATCGTGACGGTCTTGCCGGGCGAGCGCCACACGCTGCGGGCGAGCTACCGGATCGGCTGAGGCTTCTGCGTCCTGCGTACATTCGTCGGCCGTTCTGATCGGGAAATTGCAATCGCATGGCCGGTCAGGACTGCAGCCCATAGAGCTCGCCGTACTTGCCCTCCAGATAGCTCATGTAAGGTTCGATCCGCATCGTCTCGCCGGTGGCCCGCACGACGAGCTCGTGGACGCCGAACTTGCGGCCGTGGGCATGGATGTTGTCCCTGAGCCAAGCGTTGAGTGTCTCGAAGCTCCCCGTTGCGATTTCGGCTTCGATCTCGGGATGGGCGGCGAGGGCGGCGGCGTAGAATTGCGCGGCGAGGATGTTGCCGACGGTGTAGCTCTGGAAGCTGCCGCCGAGCCCGCCCACGTACCAGTGCACGTCCTGCAGAACTCCGTCGCCGTGGCTCGCAGGCTCGATGCCGAGATCGGCCTTGTAACGGGCATTCCAGGCATCGGCCAGGTCCCGGACCCGGAGCCTGCCCTCGAGCAGATCGCACTCGAGATCGAAGCGGATCATGATGTGCAGATTATAGGTCACCTCGTCCGCATCGGTGCGGATGAGCGTACGCTCGACCTTATTGATCGCCCGGTAGAAATCATCGAGCGGCACATTGCCGAGCTGATCGGGAAAGACCCGCTGCAGGCGCGGATACATGTGCAGCCAGAAGCCGCGGCTGCGGGCGACGATGTTCTCCCAAAGGCGCGACTGGCTCTCATGCACGCCGGCGGACGTGCCGCCGTCGAGCGGCGGTGACAGCGTCCGCGAGACGCCGAGCTCGTAAAGTGCATGGCCCGTCTCGTGCCAGGTCGAGAACAGCGCGTCGGAGAGATCGTTCTCTTTCACGCGCGTTGTGATTCGCACGTCGTCGGCATCGAACCGCGTCATGAACGGGTGGGCCGTCTTGTCGAGGCGGCCGCGTGCGAGGTCATAGCCCATGGCCTGCGCGATCTCGAGCGCGAAGGCGAGCTGCTGGGCTTCCGGGTAACTCTTCCGCAGCGGTCCGTCGTCGGCGATCGGGCGCTCCGAGATTGCGTCGACGAGCGGCACCAGACGGGCCCGGAGCGCGCCGAAGAGATCGCGCGTCTCCCGGACAGTGACGCCTTCGTCGGGCCCGATCAGTGGGTCCATGATGTGCTCGCAACCCGGGAAGTACCCGGCGTACTCGCGGGCGAGCGCGAGCGCCGTCTCGAGGTGCGGGATCATGGCGGCAAAATCGCCTTCGGGCCGCGCCCTGGTCCAGGCATCGTAGGAGGCTGACGCGGCGGCAGCGGCGCGCGCGGCGTAATCCGCCGGCACCCGCGTCGCAATCTCGAAATCGCGCCGGGCGACACGGATGAGGCGCGCATCATCGGAGTCCTCAGGCAGCTTTTCGGCGTGTTTCTGCAGCTTGTCGAGCAGCCGGCCAATTTCAGGATCCGTGCGGCGCCTGTGCGCGATTTCGCGCAGCCGCGCAAGCTGCCGGCCGCGCGCCGCGGCGCCGCGCGGCGGCATGTAGGTCGACTGGTCCCAGGAGAGCACGCTTGCCGCAGCCGCGATGTCCGCGGCCTCACGCAGAAGCTCCTTGAGACGCGCGAGACGGCATTCGTCCGACTCGGGCGCGTCCGACGCGGTGGGGGCGGAGTCTGGCATCAGTCGGCTTCTCGGTTTTGATCGTCAGGCGTGTCGGGACCGCGCGCAAACCTCCGACGGCTCCCATTGCGCCCGGATCGCGCGCACTCAAACTTTTTGCCTGGCCATGCGTGTCCACTCGGGGACGACGCGGTGGCCGGGTTCATTGCCACGAAGTTCTGGAGAGCGCCGCCGTTGTGGCCGGTGATGTCGGGGAATCCGGCGCCGGTCTCCCCATCGTCGTCCATCATCTTTGCATCGATGAGCGCGAACGAGGTCATCGCGCCGAATGTTGAATCGGAGGCCGGGGTGTCGAGCGGAATGCGGACGTTCTGCGCCCCGAGCGCGCGGATGCGGGCCATAAGGGACCTCTCCTTCAGCGGCGTTCTGACTTGAGTTGCGCGAGGAGATCGCGCATGACCGACCGCTCCTTGTCGTCTGTGCAAGGGATCGAGAATTCAATGTCGGTGACGAGGCCGCCGTAGCGCTCTACGAGCTTTGAGCCGATCTCGTCGTAGGTTCCGATCGTCGCGTAGGTGTTCAGAACTTCGTCGCTGATTCGGCCCGGCATCTCCTCCCACCGCTGCGCTTTCGAGAGCACGGCGAGCTCGTCGGCGAGGCCGCCGAGACCATGCAGCTCGAAGGCGGCGCGATAGGCGGGCGTTGAGCAGTAGAAGGCGAC
>CAYWBX010000620.1:0-2645 GCA_964456015.1 uncultured Hyphomicrobiaceae bacterium
CCTTCATCGCAGCGCGGAACACGGCGATCGGCGGCAAGCTGCCCTGCAACACCAACGGCGGCGGCCTCTCCTACATGCACTCGGGCATGTACGGCATGTACGCATTGCAAGAGAGTGTCCGGCAAATGCGCGGGATTGCGCCGGCGCAGGTGAAGGGGGCGAAGGTCTCGGTTTGTCACGGCGTCGGCGGCATGTTTGCGGCCTCCGGCACCATCGTCTTCTCAAACGAGCAGCCTTGATGCGCGCTCCCCGGCCGGCATGCGCCAGTCGCGCCGCTGGCCGGGACAGAGACCGCGACGGCGTTATGCCTGCTGCGGCCCGCAAGCCGCAGCGAGGCGCACTACGCATCTCGCGGCAGCCAGCCGTGACAAGACGAATGAAAGAGGCTCGCTGATTATGAGCGCCACAGCGGCTTCAGGCGGCCTCCTCAGCCTCACCGGCCGGCAGTGGCTGATCCTTCTGATGGTCCAGCTCTCGAACATGCTGTTCGGCATGACCATCACGCTCGCCAATCTGGTGCTGCCGCAAGTGCGCGGCACGCTGTCAGCGACACAGGACGAGATCTCCTGGGTTATCACCCTCAATCTCGTCGCCACTGCCGTCGCCACGCCCATGACCGGATGGCTCGCGAGCCGCCTCGGATGGCGCACCATCATGTTCGGAACGGTCGCCGGCTTTACGGTCTCGTCGTTTCTGTGCGGCATCGCCAACAGCCTCGAGACCCTCATTCTGGCGCGCGTGGCGCAGGGCGCCTTCGGTGCTCCGATCATGCCGATGGGGCAGGCGATCCTGCTTGCGACATTCCCGCCGCGCCTGCAACCGATGGCGCTGGTGATGTGGGGCGTCGGCGCCGTTTTCGGCCCTGTGGTCGGGCCGATCATCGGCGCTGTCGCAACCGAAGCTTACGACTGGCGCGCCGCCTTCTTCATGATCATCCCTCCGGGAATGCTGGCGCTCTTGTGCATCTGGTTCGCGCTTGCCGACTACACAGAGCGCAAGCAAATCTCGTTCGACTGGACCGGCTTTCTGGCACTGTCGACGGCGATCGTTTGCGCCCAGCTCATTTTCGATCGCGGCCAGCGGCTCGACTGGTTCGACTCGCGTGAGATCATCGCCTGTGCGTTCATCGGCGTGCTCGCCATCTGGGTCTTCGTCGTGCATTGCCTGACCGCGGAGCAGCCGTTTCTCAACCCACGCCTTCTGCTCGACAGGAATTTCGCCGTCGGCACGCTGGTCGCGTTTTCAATGGGGATGCTGAACTTCACGACGCTCGTGCTCTTTCCGAGCCTGCTTCATGATCTGCGCGGCTATCCGGACAGCGTCATCGGGACTTTGATCGCCGCGCGCGGTCTCGGCAACTGGACGGCCTTCTTCTTCATCGCCCAGCTCACGCGCTGGGCGCCCCGCTTTGCAATTTCGACCGGGCTGCTCATTCAAGCCGCGGGTGGGTTCTGGATGGCCCAGTTCGACATCAACGTCACCGATTTCAGCGTCTTCTGGTCACATTACATGATGGGGCTCGGGCAGAGCGTGGCCTTCACACCAATGACGGTGCTCGCTTTTGCCACCTTGCCGCGCCACCAGATCACCGAAGGGTCGGCGGTGTTCACGCTCATGCGCAATTTCGGCTCGAGCCTGTTCATATCCATCTCGGTGATGGTGCTGATCCGCTCGACCAGCATCAACTACGCGCGTCTCGCCGAGTTCATCACGCCCTATCGCGAGGCGCTCACGCTCGCGAGCCTGCCGACCTCCTGGAGCTTCGAGACGACGGCGGGGCTGCTCAGAGTATCGGGCGAAGTCCAGCGGCAGGCGGCGATGATCGGCTACGTCAACGCGTTCTATCTGATGGCAATCGCCGCAACGCTTGCGGCGCCGCTGGCGCTCTTCATGCGCAACGCCGCGCGCTCGCCAGAGTGATCCGCGGCTCAAACTCCGCAGCGGGTGCGGGTCTCACGCCGTCCACGTGGCAAATCTTCGGGTCGCCGAGATGAGCTCGTGCAGGATGCCGGTCTCGGTCATCGCATGGCCCGCGTCGGCGACGATGCGAAGGTCGGCCTCCGGCCAGCGCGCCTTGAGGTCGTAGGCGCTCTTGACCGGGGTTACGACATCGTATCGGCCGTGCACGATGACACAGGGGATATGGCGGATGCGGTGCAATCCCTCGAGAAGCTGCCCGTCGCGCGCGAAAAACCCGCGGTTTGCGAAGTAATGGCATTCAATTCGGGCGAAGGCGAGTGCATAGGTATCGGCGCTGAAGATCCGGATACGCTCGGGATCGGGACGCAGCGCCAGCGTCGAGGCCTCCCAGATGCTCCACGCGCGGGCGGCTTGTAACTGCACGCGAGGGTCCTCGTGCGCGAGTCGCCGGTAATAGGCTTGAATGATGTCGTCGCGTTCCGACGGTGGGATGGGCTTCTGGAAGACTTCGTAGGCCTCAGGGAAAAGCCAGTTTGCCCCGTCCTGATAGAACCAGTCGAGCTCGGCCTTGCGCAGCAGGAAGATTCCGCGCAGCACCAGTTCCTCGACCCGCTCCGGGTAGAGCTGAGCGTAGGTAAGCGCCAGCGTGGAGCCCCACGAGCCTCCGAGCAGTTGCCAGCGCGTGATTCCGAGCGCCTCCCGCAGGCGCTCCATGTCCTCGACCA
>CAYWBX010000621.1:0-2640 GCA_964456015.1 uncultured Hyphomicrobiaceae bacterium
CGGTGAGGCGGGCGATGCGGAGCCGTGTCGGGGTCAATCTCTTTGCGGCGCCTGTGGCGTCGAGGCATTCCGTGCCAGATCGCAGGTGTGCATGACGGCCGCCGTGGCGAGACGAGGAGGGGACGGCGGCTCCGATGCAGCAGATGTTCGCTCTCCTGTGGTTTGCCGGGCCGATGGTCATGCTGATCCAGGCGGGCATCGGTCTTTGGCGGCGCTTCCGGCTCCTGCGCGATCCTGTGACGGTCGAAGGCGAGGTCGAGGAAGTGCATCCGGCTGGGGCCGGCGTGGGGCAAGCGCCCCTGCTTGTCGACCTTCGAGTCGCTTTCATGCTGGATGGCAAATCGGGCGAGCTCTGGGTGACCCGTGCCGGGCGCGAGGCGGAGGCCATCGGCATCGGCAGTCCGGTGCGGCTCGTCTGCGAACGCGGCCACCCGGCGAACGTGATCGACGCCGCCAAGCGTCCCTGGGACGATGTGATCGGGCCCGCCGTGCTTGCCGTGCTGCTCTTGATCTTCATGCTCTGGCTCTGGCCGTACGTTATCCGCCTGCTCGTGGCCATCGGCGTCCTGCCATGAGCCGCTCGCGTTGGCGGCGACCTTTGCAAGGACAGTTCTCATGACATACGACCTTATCGTCATCGGCAGCGGCCCCGGCGGCTACGTCTGCGCGATCCGGGCGGCGCAGCTCGGTCTCAAGGTTGCCGTCGTCGAGAAACGGGCCACGCACGGCGGCACCTGCGCCAACGTCGGGTGCATTCCGTCGAAGGCGCTCTTGCACGCGAGCGAACTCTACGACGAAGCCGCGCACGGCCTCTCCGCCATGGGGATCGGGGTATCGCCGGTTCTCGATCTCAAGCGCATGATGGCGTTCAAGGACGAGGGCGTTGCCGGTAACGTTGCGGGCGTGGCGTTCCTCTTCCGCAAGAACAAGATCGACGTCATCCATGGCACGGCGCGCATTGCGGCGCCGGGCGAAGTCGAGGCCGTGCTCGCCGCCGGCGGCAGTCAGAAACTGTCCGCAAAGAGCATCGTCATTGCGACCGGCTCCGACGTGGCCGAACTTCCCGGTATCGCGATCGACGAGAAGACGGTCGTCTCGTCGACCGGCGCGTTGTCGCTCTCCGAAGTGCCGAAGAAGCTCATCGTCGTCGGCGCAGGCGTGATCGGGCTCGAACTCGGCTCGGTGTGGCGCCGTCTCGGAGCGCAGGTCACGGTCGTCGAGTATCTCGACCGCATCCTGCCGGGAATGGACCTCGACGTGGCAAAAAGCTTCCAACGCATCCTGCAGAAGCAGGGAATGGCCTTCCGTCTGGCATCGAAGGTGACCGGCGTCGCGACGGCGAACGGGCGCCACTCGGTGTCGGTCGAGCCGGCGCAGGGTGGCGCGGCGGAGACGCTCGAAACCGATGTCGTGCTCGTCGCCGTTGGGCGGGTGCCCTACACCGAAGGGCTGGGTCTCGAAACGGTTGGGGTTCGGCGCGACGCCCGGCGGCGGATCGAGGTCGACGCGCACTATCAGACAAGCGTGCCGGGCATCTACGCCATCGGCGACGTCATCGCCGGCCCGATGCTCGCGCACAAGGCGGCGGAGGAAGGCGTCGCACTCGCCGAACGGCTTGCGGGACAAGCCGGCCATGTCAACTACGATGTGATCCCGAGCGTCGTCTACACGTGGCCGGAGGTGGCTTCGGTCGGTAAGACTGAGGAGGAGCTCCAGGCGGCGCAAGTTGCCTACAAGGTCGGCAAGTTCCCGTTCACGGCAAACGGTCGCGCCAAGGTCACCAGACGTGCCGAAGGGTTCGTGAAGGTGTTGGCGGATGCCGCCACTGACCGCATCCTTGGCGTCCACATCCTGGGACCGCAGGCCGGCGAACTCATTGCAGCGGCGGCGGCGGTGATGGAATTCGGCGGTGCAGCCGAGGATCTGGCCCGCACCTGCCACGCGCACCCGACGCTCGCGGAGGCGATGAAGGAGGCGGCGCTCGCCGTCGACAAGCGCGCGATCCACATGTGAGACGTCGGTAGACGGCGCCCGTCACGCCACACGCAGAAGCACAACGCCTGTGACGACGAGGCAGGCCGAGACGCCGCGCCAGCGCGTCATGGGCTCGCGCAAGACCGCAGTCGCAATCAGCGCCCCGAAGAGCACGCTCGTCTCGCGCAGCGCCGCAACCAGTGCGATGGGTGCTTTGGTCATCGCCCAGACGGCGATGGCATAGCCGACGAGCGCCATCGCGCCGCCGATGGCGGCCGGCCGCCAGGAGTGAATGAGGCCGCGATGGATAGCGGTGCCGTGCCTGACGAGGGCGATCGCCTGCATGACGATCATGTTGAGGACGAACATCCAAAGCGTGTAGCCAACACCCGATCCGTTGAGCCGCGCGCCGGTGCCGTCGGCGAGCGAGTAGGCGCAGGTGCAGGCCGCCGAGCCGAGCGCGAAGGCGACGGCGCGCCCTTCGATCGTTCCAAGGCGCCCCCCCTTGAAGGACATAAGGCACACGCCGGCGGAGAGGAGGACGACGGCGGCAAAGCCTGTGGGGCTCAACACCTCGCCGATGAGGAGCGCCGAGGCGACGGCGGTCGCGAGCGGCGCCGCGCCGCGCATGATCGGGTAGACCTGCGCCATGTCGCCGGTGCGGTA
>CAYWBX010000622.1:0-2637 GCA_964456015.1 uncultured Hyphomicrobiaceae bacterium
GGCCAGGCTCTTTTCGTGTGTGATGGCCGACGAGATGCGTGCAAGACCTCAATCAGGTATCGTGGCAAGACAGGACGACGGATCACCATGATCGAGCGCATTCCGCACTGCTGTCATTGGGGCGCCTTCACCGCGCTGGTCGAGGGCGGCCGTATCGTCGGCATTGAGCCGCATCCTAGCGATCCAGCGCCTTCGAGGATGCTCGAAGCCATTCCCGACCTGATGGATCCGAATGTGCGCATCGATCGCCCGCATGTGCGCGAGGGCTGGCTCAGGTCCCGCGATCGGTTGGGCCGCGGCAGCGACCGCATGGTGCCTGTCGCATGGGACCGGGCTCTCGATCTGGTCGCCTCCGAGATCGACCGCGTGCGCAAGGCTCACGGCAATGATGCGATCTTTGCGGGCTCCTATGGCTGGACCAGCGCCGGCCGCCTGCATCACGCCCAGAGCGTGCTCAAGCGCCTCATGAACTGCATCGGCGGTTACACGGCCCATGTCGACACCTACAGCGTCGGCGCCGGCGCCGTCATCGCACGCCACGTGCTGGGTTCCGACGGCTACGCTCAGCCCAACATGCTGGAGACGGTGGCGGAGAATACCGAGCTCCTGCTCGTCTGCGGCGCGCTTACCCCGCGCACCGCTCAGTGCGAAACGGGCGGTATGGCTCGCCACTCCCACGAACTCCACCTCAGACGCATGAAGGAGCGTGGCGCGCGGTTCGTGCTCGTCTCGCCGCGCCGTGACGACCTGCCGGCTGAGCTCGACGCAGAGTGGTGGGCGATCCGTCCGAACACCGACACTGCGCTTCTACTGGGACTGGCCGGCGAGGTTCTGGCGACCGGGCGCGAGGACCGCGATTTTCTCGCCCGCTGCACGTCGGGATCGCAGGAGCTGATCGCCTATCTGCGGGGCGACAGTGACGGCATCCGCAAGGATGCGGCCTGGGCTGCTGCCATCACCGGTCTCGATGCTGCCGCCATCGGCGCGCTCGCGGTCGAGATGACTGCAAAGCGGAGCTTCATCACGTTGAGCTTCGCGCTCCAGCG
Source organism: uncultured Hyphomicrobiaceae bacterium (assembly GCA_964456015.1). GTDB lineage: Bacteria > Pseudomonadota > Alphaproteobacteria > Rhizobiales > Hyphomicrobiaceae. The sequence goes on from CAYWBX010000622.1 coordinate 1,047, forward strand.
CGCGGTTCATGGTGAGCAGCCCTGGTGGTCTGGTCTCGCGCTTGCCTGTATCGCCGGCCAGATCGGGCACGCGGGAGGCGGCGTCGCCTACGGCATCGGCTCGGTCGGCGCGGAGGGCATCTCCTATCCGTTGGCGCCGGTCAGCACGTTTCCGCACGGCAAGAAGCCGAACGCGGCGTTCATTCCGGTCGCGCGCATCGCCGATATGCTGCTCGGTCCCGGCAAGACGTTCACCTACGAAGGCCGCGCGTACACCTATCCCGATGTCCGCTTGGTCTACTGGGCGGGCGGCAATCCATTCCATCATCACCAGGATCTAGGACGTCTCGGCAGAGCCTGGGCAAGACCTGAAACGGTTGTCGTGCAGGACATCAACTGGACGCCAACGGCCAAGCGCGCCGACATCGTTTTGCCCGCGACGACAACGCTCGAGCGCAATGATATCTCTGGTGGCCGCCGCGCCGACTGCATCTTCGCCATGAAGCAGGTAGTGAAGCCCTATGCTGAAGCGCGATCCGATTTCGAGATCATGTGCGGACTGGCCCGCCGGCTCGGCGTCGAAGAGGCCTTCGCCGAAGGACGCGACGAGATGGGCTGGATCCGCCACATCTACGAGCAGACGCGCAGCAACGTGAAAGGGCGCGGCGGCGTCATGCCGGAGTTTGCGGAGTTTTGGAGGGCCGGTGAGGCGGCGGTGCCGCAGAGGCCGTTCGTGCCGTTCCTCTCCGAGCTGCGGAAGGATCCGGTCGCCAACCCGCTGAGGACCGAGAGCGGCAGGATTGTGCTTTATTCGAGGGCGCTCGAAGCCTGCGCCTATCCCGACTGTCCGCCGCATCCGAAGTGGCTCGAGCCGCCCGAGTGGCTCGGTGCTGCCGATTCGCGGCGATATCCGTTCCACCTGATTTCGGCGCAGCCGAACGGCCGCCTGCACAGCCAACTCGACAACGGTCGCGTCGCACAGGCCGAGAAGCAGTCAGGCCGCGAGGCGCTGATGATGAACCCGGCCGATGCCAGGCGCCTGGGGCTGAAGGACGGCGATACTGCGCTTCTTCGCAATCAGCGCGGTCGCTGTCTGGCGGGTGTGCGCCTCACGTCCGATGTGCGCCCCGGCGTCGCCGTGCTGCCGACCGGCGCCTGGTATCAGCCGATCGATTCGGCGGACGGTGTTCTCGACATCGCGGGCAACCCGAATGTGCTGACGCTCGACGTGCCGGCTTCGGCGTTCTCGGGCGGCTGCGCGGCGCACACGTGTCTTGTTGCCATCGAGCGCTATGAGGGCAACGCGCCACTGCCGCGTTTCACGATGCCGGAGGTGGTCGCACTCGCCGGCTGAGGCGGCAGCGGGAGGCGGGGAGCACTGGCGCAACGATGCGCCTCTTGTGGCGGCGCATTCGTTGAGCCGAGCTCGCATCCACCGCACTCGAATGGCCCTGGCCTACTCTGTCCTCAAGACCCTCCCCGCCGCCTCCTCGGGCGACAGCTCTCCCGCTAGCATTGCGTCGCAGATGGCGTCGACAGCCGCCGAGCGGGATCTCAGCGTACGGCGGTTGACCATCTCGATTGCCTGGCGGGCGATGACGATCCTGGCGCG
>CAYWBX010000623.1:0-2633 GCA_964456015.1 uncultured Hyphomicrobiaceae bacterium
CGGCGATACTCCAGGCGGGGGATCTCCACCGCGCCGAACTGCGACAGGTGGTCGAGCATTGGCGCGGACGGATCGTCGGCAGCGCGGCGCACAAGCTGGCCATGGGTAACTACGCCCGCGTCCTCACGCAGGCGATGGCCTTGCGGCGCGCATGAACCGCCGGCGACTGGCGGACACGCGCGGTTGTCGCGACAATCCCGATCGTGATAGCTCTTTGGGCGGCATTTAAATCGCATACAGAAATCATCGGGCGGTCATGAGCGCACCCTTGAGACTCGGCGTGGCAGGCCTTGGGACCGTCGGGTCCGGGCTCCTGCATCTTCTCGAAGCGCACGGGGCGCGCCTCGGCGAAGGGCTGGGCCGCGAGATCCAGGTCGTCGCGGTCTCGGCGCGCGACCGCTCGAAACAGCGTGGCGTTGCGCTTGGCGCCTACAGATGGTTCGACGATCCGGTGCGGCTCGCGACGGACCCGGACGTGGATGTGCTGGTCGAGCTCATCGGCGGCGACGAGGGGGCGCCGCGCAAGGCGGTCGAGGCGGCGCTGGCGGCCAAGAAGCACGTCGTCACCGCCAACAAGGCGTTGCTGGCGAGGCACGGCGTCGAGCTCGCGCGCCTGGCGGAGCGCAACGGCGTCGCACTCAATTTCGAAGCGGCCGTGGCGGGCGGCATCCCGGTCATCAAGACGCTCAGGGAATCGCTTGCCGGCAACGACGTCCGCCGCGTCTACGGCATCCTCAACGGCACCTGCAACTACATCCTGACCAGGATGCAGGAGGAGGGTCTCGCGTTCGCGGACGTGCTCAAGGAGGCGCAGGCCAAGGGCTACGCCGAGGCCGATCCGACCTTCGACATCGGCGGCTTCGACACCGCGCACAAGCTGGCGCTGCTCACCAGCCTCGCCTTCGGCACGCGGGTGGCCTTCGATCAGATCCACATCGAGGGCATCCAGACCATCACCGCCGCCGACATCGAGGCGGCGGACGACCTCGGCTATCGCATCAAGCTGCTGGGCGTCGCACTGCTCACCGAGAGCGGCATCGAACAGCGCGTGCATCCGGCGATGGTGCCGAAATACTCCGCGATCGCGCAGGTCGCGAGCGTGACGAATGCGGTCGCGATCGACGGCGATTTCGTCGGCAGCCTGCTGCTCGTCGGCCCCGGGGCCGGCGCACGAGCGACAGCTTCCTCCGTCGCGGCGGACATCATCGACGTCGCCCGCGGGCAGATGGTTGCGCCATTCGGGGTGCCGGCTGGAAAACTCAAGCCCTATCGGCGCGCAAGGCTCGGACAGCATCAGGGCGCCTACTACGTGCGCCTTGTCGTGCACGACCGGCCGGGCGTGATGGCGGCGCTCGCCAAGCGCATGGCCGACCAGGAGATCTCGCTTGAGAGCGTGGTCCAGCGCCGGCCCAGGAAGTCGCTGCCGGGGATCGGCGCGACGCCGTTGCCGGGAACGCCGACCTCGATCGTCATCATCACGCACGAGACCACCGAGAACGCCATCCGCAAGGCGCTCGATGCGATCGTGAGCGACGGCAAGGTGGCCGAGACCCCGCAACTCATCCGCATCGAGAAGCTGTGATGATGCCGCCGTTGAGGATGTCGTCTGGCGGGTCGTGCAATGGCCCGGGTTCGTGAGGCAGAATAGGATGGGTCCGGGCCAGTACCCCCCGCCCGGGATGCTGGGTGCAAGGTTCGGAGGTGCGAGTAGGTAAAGCCGCCGTTGCGCGGACGGTGCGAGCGGGCAGAGGAGGAACGGATGGCGAGCGACAAGGGCAAGGGTGGTCTCGACCGCGTGCTCGTGCTCGAGGTGGCGCGGGTGACCGAGGTGGCAGCCATCGCCGCCGCGCGCTGGCGCGGCAAGGGTCAGAACAAGGCCGCCGACAAGGCGGCGGTCGACGCCATGCGGCGCGAGCTCGGCCGGCTCAACATCCGCGGCAGAGTGGTGATCGGCGAGGGCGAGATGGACGAAGCGCCGATGCTCTACATCGGCGAGAAGGTCGGCACCGGCGAAGGCCCCGAGGTCGACATCGCGGTCGACCCGCTCGAGGGCACGACCATCTGCGCCAAGGACATGCCGAATGCGCTCGCCGTGATCGCCATCGCGGAGAAGGGCGGCCTGCTCAACGCACCCGACATGTACATGCGGAAGATCGCCGTCGGCCCCGGTTATCCCGAAGGCATCATCGACCTCGACCGGCCGGTGCCGGACGTGCTCAACGACATGGCGCGGGTGAAAGGTTGCCCCGTGTCCGAGATCACGGCCTGCATCCTCGACCGGCCGCGGCACGCCGACATCATCGCCGAGGTGCGCAAGGCCGGGGCGGGTGCGCGGCTGATCCCCGACGGCGATATCGCCGGCGTCATCTGGACGACGGACCCGGCGGAGACCGGGGTCGACATCTATCTAGGGTCCGGCGGCGCGCCCGAGGGCGTGCTGGCGGCGGCGGCACTCAGGTGCATCGGCGGCCAGATGCAGGGCCGGCTCGCGCTCGATCTGCATGACCCCAAGGAGCGGCCCGACCTCGTCAAGCGGGCGCAGGCGATGGGCATCACGGACATGGAGCGGAAGTATTCCATGGCCGAGATGGCCTGCGACGACGTGATCTTCTCGGCGACCGGCGTGACGACGG
>CAYWBX010000624.1:0-2630 GCA_964456015.1 uncultured Hyphomicrobiaceae bacterium
ACCCGATGACGCGGGTGCTCGCCATAGGACCGGTCGAGCGAGACCGAGATGCCCCCTTCGCCAACAAGCAGGCTCAACGCTGAATAGCGGGACGGGCGTTTCAGGAACGTCGCGAGCGGCAGCATGGCATTCGGTTGTCGGAGCTCGGGGCGCGGAGCCAGGCACGCCTTTGCGATGGATTACGCGATCTGCCCGTTCCCGGTTCATCCGGCCTTTCGAGCGCCGCAACCGGCGGCGGTTCTACCGGTATGGCCAGGCGCGCGCTGTTCAGCGGCTGCGCAAGCTCAGCCCCGTGCCGGGGTCGAACAGATGAACATGCTGCGGCTCGGCGGCGATGCGCAAGGCTCCTGCGCCGGTCACGGCCGTGGCGGACGCGACCGACAGGACGACAGCGACGCCACCCGCCACACCATGGACAAGCCGGTTCGGACCGAGCTCCTCGATAAGCTCTCCCTCGAAGGCGAGACCCGCCCCGTCGCGATCGGAGAGAACCGAGAAGTCCTCAGGCCGGATTCCAACCTCCACCTCACGGCCCGCCGCGACTGGAAACGCGTTCCGGTCGAAGGCCAGCGCGCCCGCGCCCGGCACCTCGATCCGCCCCGGCGCCGCCACACGCCCAGGCAGCAAGTTCATCGCTGGCGAGCCGATGAACGTGGCGACGAACCGGCTCGCTGGCCGCTGATAGACCTCGGTCGGCCGGCCGACCTGCTCGATGGTTCCCTTGTTCATGACGACGACCTGGTCGGCGAGCGTCATCGCCTCCACCTGATCGTGCGTCACGAACACGGAGGTCGCCTTGAGCCGGTTGTGCAGACGGCGGATCTCGATGCGCATCTGCACGCGCAGCTTGGCGTCGAGGTTGGAGAGCGGCTCGTCGAAGAGGAACGCCTGCGGTTCGCGGACAATGGCGCGGCCCATGGCGACGCGCTGGCGCTGGCCGCCGGAGAGCGCCCGCGGTTTCCTCTCGAGAAGTTCGGTGATGGCGAGAAGCTCCGCCGCCTCGCGCACGCGCCGGTCGATCTCAGGCCGCGGCGTGCGCCGGTTGCGCAGGCCGTAGGCCATGTTGTCGTAGACCGTCATGTGCGGATAGAGCGCGTAGTTCTGGAACACCATCGCAATGTCGCGGTCGGCCGGCTCGATTTCGTTGACGCGCCGGCCGCCGATGCGAATTTCGCCGGCGGTGATCGTCTCGAGGCCGGCAATCATCCGCAGCAGAGTTGACTTGCCGCAACCGGAGGGCCCGAGCAGCACCGTGAACGACCCGTCCGGGATCTCAAGCGAGACACCTTTGACGGCTTCTACGCCGCCAGCGTAGACCTTCCTCACCTCGCACAGGGAGATGGACGCCATACCTTCAGCCTTCTGTCAGAGGGGGAGCGTCTCCGTCCCGCACCACGTTACCTGGCGCCGGCGGTGATCCGTCCCAATGCAAGGAGAATAAGGGCAAGCGCTGCGGCCCAGTTCATGCGGCGGTGGAACGCGCCGGGGGACTTGGAGAGGAACGGACTGAGCGCCAGTGCCACCAGGGCGCCGAGAATGAACGGCATCAAGGCAGCGCCCGTAACGTATCCGAGTTCCTCCGCAGGATCCGCGCCAGGCCGGAAGGGAGAGCCGCGCGAGAAATACGTGAGCGTCGCCGCGAAGGCGAGCAGGAACCCTGTCACTGTCCAGTGGAGCATTCGCTTTCCGCCTCCCTCTTTTGCCTGCCTGTGATGGCCGCCTCATTTTTCTGTCTCGACCAGCCCTTTCACGAACCAGCGCTGCATGAGGATCACGACGAGCACGGGCGGCAGCATGGCGAGCATGGCGGTCGCCATGACGATGTTCCACTCGGTGAGCGCATCCGAGGTCACGATCATCTTCTTGATGCCTATGACGATGGTCTGCATGTCGTCGCGGGTGGTGATGAGCAGCGGCCAGAGATACTGGTTCCAGCCGTAGATGAAGAGAATGACGAACAGCGCCGCCATGTTCGTGCGCGAGAGGGGCAAGACGGTATCCCAAAAGAACTTGATCGGCCCGGCGCCGTCGAGCTTCGAGGCCTCGACCAACTCGTCCGGGATGGTCAAGAAGAACTGCCGGAAGAAAAGGGTCGCGGTGGCCGAGGCAATCAGCGGGATGGTGAGGCCGGCATAGCTGTCGAGGAGGCGCAGGTCCGCGGCGATCTTGTAGGTCGGATAGATGCGCACCTCGACCGGCAGCATCAGCGTCATGAAAATCAGCCAGAACGCCGCCATGCGGAACGGAAACTTGAAGTAGACGACGGCATAGGCCGAGATGATCGAGATGGCGATCTTACCGACGGCAATGACCGAGGCCATAATGAAGGAGTTGAGCAGCATCGTGCCGACGGGCTCGCGCGTGGTGCGGCCCGAGCCGATGAAGATCGTTCGCCAGTAGGTTTCGAAGAACAGCGGTCCCGGCCAGGGCGGCATCTCCCCGTTCGAGATGACGGCCTGGGGATGCGTGGAGCCGACGAACGTCAGATAGACCGGAAAGGCGACGATCAGAATGCCGATGCACAGGACCAGGTGGGCGAGCAAGTTTCGGTAGGGACGGTTCTCGACCATGCTCATCTCCAAACCGTCGCATCGCGCAGCACGGCTGCGAGCGCGTTGCGGCAGGCGGCG
>CAYWBX010000625.1:0-2630 GCA_964456015.1 uncultured Hyphomicrobiaceae bacterium
ATGCGGTTTGCGGCATAGCCTGACAGGAACGCCGAGAGCGCACCGATCAGGAACACGGCATCGGCCGGCCGGCGATAGAGGCTGACGCCCGGCAGCGCCAGATACATGGCGCGGAATGCCGGCGTATACCAGCCGAGGGCGTAGAGCAGCATGACGAGGAAGGCGACGGCGAAGAAGCGGATCTCGCGCCGCCAGAGGTCGCCGGTCGCGGCCGCGCCAAGCATCAGCACGAGCGGGATCGCCCCGACATAGAGGAGGCCGACGTTCTGCGCGATGAATAGGCCGGTGTCGGGCCAGGCGAAGCTCGGCGGCCCCCAGTAGTCGGCCATGTGCCCTGCCGGTGCGAAGAGATGCGGGAAGACGAATGTGACGAGCAAGGCAGGATGCAGCGAGCCGCGGCCGGCCCCTTCGAAGTCGATCACCGGGCGATTGCTGTCGGCAGCGAGCAGCACGGTCATGAGAACGGGGAGTGCGACCAGCAGCAGCGCCGCGAGCCCGGCCGCGAAGAGCGGCCCAAGGCTCGCCCGCAGAAAGGCTTTGGGCCGATCCGCCGTCGCAGAGAGCCAGACGACGCGGCCGGCGAGCAGGTAGACGGCGAGCAGCGCCACCTGATCGCGGCCGAGCACGATCGCCGCCCCGACGATGCCGGCGATGAGGCCCCAGGTGAGCGATCGGCGCTCCATGGCGCGCTCGAGGGCCACCATCGCCCAGGGCAGATAGGCAAGGCTCAGCACCTGGCCGGTGTGCTGCATCCGCCAGGCCATAGCCGCGCCGAACGAGAAGACGAGCGCGGCGATGAGCGCGCCGGCCATCTCCCAGCCGCGATCCCAAAAATAGATGATCATGCCAAGCCCGCCCGCGAGCATGGCCGCAAGCACGGTCATGTCGGCCGCCCAGAGGCTCGGATTTCGGGTGAGGAGGGCCAGGAGGAGAAACGGCGGCGAGAAGATCATCGACTGGGGATCGGCGACCTGCGGCGAGCCGGCGAAGACAAAGGGATTCCACCAGGGCCATTCGCCGCGCGCGATGCTTTCGGCGAGGAACTGGATCTGCGGCTGGAAATGCGCCTTGGCATCCCAGGGAATGGTGACGAGCCCCGCGACCCAGGGCCACGTCATGAGCAGGAAGAGCGCCGCGTAGGCCGCCATTGCGGGCACCCGCGGCCAGCCGGCAGGACCGGATCTCGGGGCTTCCGGTTCGGGCACGCGGACGTCGATCCGCCGCCGCCGCCCCCGTCCCGCCCAGCCGTCAGATTCGTTCGCGGAACCCGCCATGCCACCGCCGTGTTCGCCGTGCGTCCATATTGCTTGCGCGTTCCGTCTATAGCATCGTGCGGCGCCTTGACAGCCGGGCGGGACGCAGCCGGGGCCGCGGCGAAGGGAAGAAGCGCATGACCTCATTGCCCGCCGGTTCGCCGGCCGTGGACCCGATCGCGCTCATCCGCGATGCGCCCGGCGATCGGCCGTTTGTCGTTGCCCAGCTCGGCCAATCGCTCGACGGGCGCATTGCCCTGCCTTCCGGTGAAAGCCGCTGGATCAACAAGGAGGCGGCGCTCGACCACGTTCACCGGGTCCGCGCCGCGGTCGATGCGGTCATCGTCGGCGTGGGCACGGTGATCGCGGACGATCCGCTGCTCAACGTGCGCCGCGTGCCCGGTCGCAACCCGGCCCGCGTGGTGATCGATCCGAACGGACGGGTGCCGGCCGCCGCGCGCTGCCTCAGCGGCGGCGATGGCGTGCGCCGAGTGATCGTCTGCGCCGAGCGGCCGGCCGCCGTCGCGAACGGCGTCGAGATCGTCCTGGTGAAGCCGGAGGGCGGGCAGCTGCCCCCCGGGCGCATCATCGAGGCGCTGTGGTCGCTCGGTCTCAAGCGGTTTCTCGTCGAGGGCGGCGCCCGCACCGTCTCGGCATTCCTTGATGCCGGCGCCCTCGACCGGCTGCATGTTCTGGTCGCGCCGGTAATTCTCGGCTCGGGAAAACCCGGGCTGACGCTTGCGCCCGTCGCAAAGCTCAGCGCCGCACTGCGACCGCCGGCGACGGTGCATGTCCTCGCGGACGGCGATGTGCTATTCGATTGCGACATCCGAAGCGCCTCGAACCGGAGCTGATGCGATGGAGCGTCAATCCCATTCCGAGATCCAGTCCGAAGCCGTCTATTCCCCGGCAGCCCGGCATCTCCACTGGCTCACCGTTCTCATCGTCGCGATCATGATCCCGCTCGGGCTCTACATGGTGCAGCGGGGCAAGGTGACGGACTTCGATGCACTGACGGGAAGCCTCTACGACCTACACAAGTTCCTTGGGTTCGTGCTGCTATGGGTGGTTGTGGCGCGGCTCCTCTACCGGCTGCGCAACGGCGCGCCGCCCGATGAGCCGACGCTCGAGCCCTGGCAGAAGGCCGCCTCGCATGTGACGCACTGGTCGCTCTACCTGCTCCTACTGGCCGTGCCGCTGCTCGGCTGGCTCGGCGTCTCGCTCTATGGGGCGCGCGGCATCTTCGGGCTTTTTAGCCTGCCGGCAATCGCAGCCCAGAACCAGGACGCGGCGACGACGGTGTTCCTGGTACATTTCCTCGCTGCGATGCTGATGACGGCCTTAATCGCAGCGCATGTCGGCGCCGCTGTCGGCGTC
>CAYWBX010000626.1:0-2612 GCA_964456015.1 uncultured Hyphomicrobiaceae bacterium
GCTCTCCTTCTTGAGCTTGCGGATCTCGAAGCCCGCATTCGGCATGTCGACGATGAACAGGCTGATCGCCTCTGCCGTCAGCGCCGCCTCGGTCCGCGCGGCAACGAGAATGAAGTCCGCAATGGGCGCGTTGGTGATGTAGAGCTTGGCGCCGGTGAGCCGCCAGCCGCCGGCGACTTTTTCCGCGCGCGTCTTGAGGGCGCGGATGTTGGACCCGCCGTCTGGTTCGCTCAGCGCGAACGCCGCGATCTTTTCGCCCGCGAGCGCCGGCCGGAAGTAGCGCTCCTTCTGTTCCGCTGTGCCGATGCGCCAGATCGGCCAGATGCCGAGATGGGTGTGCGCCGACCAGCTTGAGGCGAACGCCTGGCAGGTGAAGCTCATTTCCTCGCGGATGATGCAGTCGGCGATTTTGTCGAGCCCTGTCCCGCCGTCTGCGACGGGATAGCGGGCGCCAAGGAGCCCTTCTGCCCCCCAGGCCCGGAAGAGTGCGCGCGGGAAGGTCTCTGTCTCCTCTGCCTCGGTAACGAGCGGGGCGAGGTGGCGGTCGCAGAAGCGGCGCACGCTGTCGCGGATGGCTTTGTGCTCGGCCGTAAACTCGAAGTCGATTGCCATGCGCGTCCTCTCCGATCGCCGCCGCAGGATCGACAAAGCCTAGGGGCGCGGTTCGCCGGCGGCAACGCCCGCCCCGTCGGTCGCGAGGGGGCGTCAGTCTTGAGAGGACCGCCTGAATGGTCCTGTTGCGCGTGCGTCGACGGCCCTGTGCACAAGTCATTCCCCGCGGCCGGCGGGTCGGAAAACCGGCCAGATGATAAAGCTATCATGCGGTGCGATTCGCATGGGCGGCGCCGCTGCGGCAATGTCCGCCGGGACCACGGTAATCAGGGAACGGCGAAGAGACGATGAGGGGACAGTGTCCGACATCCGCAGGACGCAGCGGCAGGCTGGTGCGCGCGCTGGCGCTCGGCGCGAACGACTTACTCGCTGCTTCTGCTGCGCGTGGGTGCTCGCCCATGTACGCGCTGTAGAAGGTCTTGCGTGGGCCGGCCGGGTCTGAATGGACGACGAGTTCCATGGCCAGCACCGTGCCGGTGTCGGCGCCGTTGTTGGAAATGGTGACCGTGATCGCAAAAACGTCGATGTCGCCGCCGCCGTCGCGGCATGCTGCAGGACCGGCGGGACGAACACTTTGAGATCGGCTCGCTGCAGCGCGCTCATGTAGAAGCTGAGACCGGAGAACAGGAAGGCGCGCGTCGAGATCGATGCGGCAAACCGCCCGCCAGCGGTGGCGGGCGGCCTTGCCGGCCCCCGCCATGCCATCGTCGAGTTCCGGCTTCATCCCATCCCCCGTGTGCGAGCAGCGCCCCTTGTCCGTTTAACGACTGACTGACCGTTTGCGGCCGCGACACGGCGAACCCGGACTTTCCCAAATGGCGCCAAGTCTGCTTTGATGCGGCAGACACCGGGAGCCGATTGACGGCGGCGAGCAAGGAGCGAAACGCACATGTCACTCTTCGATCTCAAGGGCAAGGTGGCGCTGGTCACCGGCGGCAACGGCGGCATCGGGCTCGGCATGGCGCGCGGCTTTGCCGGCGCCGGCGCCAACGTGGTGGTGGCGGGGCGGAACAGGGAGAAGTCGCAGATCGCTGCCGCCGAGCTCGAGCGGATGGGAGTCAAGACGGCCGTGCTCGAGGTGGACGTCGCAAACGAGGCGTCCTGCCGCAAGATGGTTGAGGACTGCGTGAGGCTGATGGGCCGCATCGACATACTCGTCAACAACGCTGGCATCAACATCAGGAAGCGGCCCGAGCTCTATTCGCTCGCCGAGTGGCGCGAGGTCCTCTCGATCAACCTCGACGGCGCCTTCGTCTGTTCGCACGCAGTCTACCCGCACATGAAGGCGCAGGGCGGCGGCAAGATCATCAGCATCGGCTCCATGATGTCGATTTTCGGCGCGCCGTTCGCCGCGCCTTACGCCGCATCTAAAGGTGGCATCGTGCAGATGACGAAGGCGCTCGCCACGGCTTGGGCGGGCGACAACATCCAGGTCAATGCCATCCTGCCCGGCTGGATCGACACCGATCTTACCAAGTCGGCGCGCCAGCAGGTTGAAGGACTGCACGAAAACGTGCTCCGCCGCACGCCAGCCAGACGCTGGGGCGAGCCAAACGATTTTGCCGGCATCGCGGTTTTTCTGGGCTCCAAGGCGTCGGATTTCATCACCGGCACCGCCATCCCGGTGGATGGCGGCTTCTCGGTCTCGGGCTGAGCGCCCGGGGGTCCTCAGTCCGGCGAGGGCTATTCACACAAGGACGACCTTGCCGATCACTTGCCGCTCGGTGATGAGCCGCATGGCCTCGGCGGCTTTCGCGAGCGGCAGCGTGTGCGAGACATAGGGCGATATGCGCCCGGCCGCGAGCCAGCGGACTAAAGTTGCGAGGTTGCGCTCGGACCAAGCCGGATCGAGCCGAGAGAGCGCGCCGATGGTGAAGCCGATCACCTCGGCGTCCTTGACCAGGAGATGGTTGGTCTTGGCGAGGCCGGGCCGGCCGCCGGTGAAACCGACGATCAGGATGCGGCCAAAAGGCGCGATGCAGCGCATGCACTCATCGAAG
>CAYWBX010000627.1:0-2604 GCA_964456015.1 uncultured Hyphomicrobiaceae bacterium
GGACTGGCCTTGTCTCCAGGCGGGACAAAGCCGTGAACGGCGTCCACGACATGGGCGGCATGGACGGTTTCGGCAAGGTCAGGCCGGAGCCGCACGAACCGGTCTTTCACGAGACATGGGAGGGCCGCGTCATGGCGATGAGCCGCGCCATGGGCGCCAATGGCGGACTCAATATCGATATGCAGCGGTTCTCGCGCGAGTCGCTTCCCGCCGCGGTCTATCTCTCAAGTTCCTATTACAAGGTGTGGCTGCTTGCGCTGCAACGGCTGTTGACCGAGCGTGCGCTGATCGGCGCGGACGAGATCGAGGCCGGTCACGCGCTGCGGCCCGGACAGCCGCTCGAACGCGGCACGTTCGCATTGAAGGACGTCGGCCGCGTGATGACGCGCGGGCGTTTCGACCGGCCGGCTGCCGCGCCCGCGCTGTTCAAGGTCGGCGACCGCGTGCGCGCGAGGAACATTCATCCGCCGGCCCACACCCGTTTGCCGCGCTATGTGCGCGGACATGCGGGCGTGATCGAGATCGTTCACGGCTGCCACGTATTTCCCGATTCCTCTGCCAGGGGGGAGGGCGACGATCCGCAATGGCTCTACACCGTGGTGTTCGAAGGCCGCGAGCTGTGGGGTTTGGATGCTGATCCGACGGTCCGCATCTCGATCGATGCGTTCGAGCCGTATCTGGAGCGCGTGCCATGACGTCCGGCCGCGACCGCGCGGCGGAGGCTGCACGCGCCGTGCCGACGATTCCGCGGACCGGCGGCGAACCGGTCTTCAGCGAGCCCTGGGAGGCGCAGGCTTTCGCGATGGCGCTCGCCTTGCACGAGCGCGGCGTGTTCACCTGGCCCGAATGGGCAGAGGCGCTCGGCGCGGAAATCAGGCGCGCGCAGGCCGCCGGCGATCCCGATACCGGCGAGACCTATTACCGGCACTGGCTCGCGGCGCTCGAAACGCTGGTCGCGCGCAAGGGCATTGCGACGAACGATGTCCTGAACCGCTATCGCAGCGCCTGGGAGCGCGCCTGCCACCGCACGCCGCACGGCCAGCCGATCGAACTTGCTGCGGACGATTTCGGGTGACCCCGCGCGGCGAAGGCCGCGGGTGACACGGATGATGCGGGCTGGACCGACTGCCCTTCCTGAGAGAGGGGTGACAGTTCATTCCGGGCAGATGGGTTGCACAATGGGGCCTTTTGCGGGGAGAGCAAAATGCCCTGGCAGGAGTGTAACCCCATGGATGAACGGCTGAAGTTCATCGCCCGATTGCTGGACGGCGATAAGATGGCGGAACTCTGCCGCGAGTTCGGCGTCTCGCGCAAAACCGGCTACAAGATCCTTAATCGCTACAACACTTGCGGGGTGGAAGGGCTGACCGACCGCTCCCGCCGTCCTTATCGGCAAGCCAATCAGCTGCCGGTCCAGATCGAGACGCTGATTGTGCGCCTGAAGCGGGACAAGCCGAGCTGGGGCGCCCCGAAGATCAGGGAACGACTGGCCAGGCTCTATCCGGATGTGCACCGGCCGGCGATTTCAACGGTGCACGCGGTGCTCGACCGCCACGGCCTGGTCAAGCGAAGGCGTGGGCGGCGGAACAGGGCAAAGGGGACGCCACTCTCTCGTCCCGGCCAGCCCAATGATCTGTGGTGCGCCGACTACAAGGGCGAGTTCATGCTCGCCGACCGGCGCTATTGCTATCCGCTGACGATCACCGACTCCGCCAGCCGTTATCTCTTCGCCTGCGAAGCGCTTTCTACCACCAAGGAAGCTCATGCCTTCCCTGTGTTCGAAGCCGTTTTCGAGGAGTTTGGCCTGCCCAAGGCCATTCGCACCGATAACGGCGTTCCCTGCGCCAGTCCCAATGCCTTGTTCAACCTCTCCAGGCTCTCGGTCTGGTGGCTGCGGCTCGGGATCGAGATCGAGCGCATCAAGCCGGGCAACCCTCAGCAGAACGGCCGCCATGAGCGCATGCATCTGACCCTGAAGCTCGAAACCACCAAGCCAGCCGCGAGCAATTTCCTGCAGCAGCAGGGCAGGTTCGATGACTTCATCGACTGCTACAACAACGAGCGGCCACACCAGGCGCTCGACATGCAGTGTCCGGCCGAGCGCTACGTCCCCTCAACCCGTCCCTATCGCGGCCTGCCGGAGCTCGACTATCCGCTGCACGACAAGACCGTCACCGTGACCACCTGCGGGCGCATCTGCTTCAACCGGCAGAAGATCAACCTCAGCCAGGTCTTCGCTGGCCAAAGCGTCGGAATCAAACAAACCGACGAGCACATTTGGCTCGTCACCTTCATGGATTACGATTTGGGCTACTTCGACGACGAGACATGCAGGCTCGAACCGCTCGAAACCCGTTCGGACCAAGAGTGCTGCCTGGCACTGCCGAAGCCGTGGCAGTCGCAAAGCCGCTCGCGAAGCGCGCTCCCCATAGCGCCGTAGCGAGCGAGCGGCTTTGCGACCCGTCATGAATGACAGGACACAACTTGAGTGTTACCAATGTGCTCGGAATAAACCGTAACCTATGTGTCCAGAATGGACCCATGATAGCTGGCTGGGGCGGGAGGATTCGAACCTCCGAATGCCGGAATCAAAATCCGGTGCCT